>NZ_JAUPTE010000084.1:0-27397 GCF_036701705.1 Microcoleus sp. w1-18aA5
AATGCAGTTCACGCTTCTGTTGACGCTCTACCTATTATCCTCTCTGGATAGCACTTTTACAAAACCGGGATGCTCCCAAATGACACTCTGGTGGGAGGTTTGGGTCGCGACATTTTAGGAGCTTTGGATGATAATAATAGTTCAATCAAAATCGGGGGCAGCAATTTGTACGTCCTCCAAGCAGAACCCGGAGTTACAGATGTCAATAATGCCGATTTTATTGTAGGTTTCAGACCCGCTTTCGATAGAATTGGATTGGCAGGCGGTTTGACTGCTAGCGATGTAGACTTGCAATACGTGACAAACGTCACAGTTTTATTTGGGTATGATGCACCAGAAAGTGCCAAACTATTTACCCCGCCCGGTACATTCGATACTCAACCAATACAGAGTCAAGGCACTCTAATTAAAGTTAGGAATTCCGGCGAGATAGTAGGCTTTGTGTCAAATGTAAGAGTGGCCGATCTTCAAGGTAGTATTATCTCGGCTCCAGGATTTTAATCACTTTTTATAGCCATTTATGAATAATTTATTTCTCATAAATGGCTCTTGAAAACTTCAGTATTTAAAAGCGAAGTTTATATTTAAAAAATGACTAATGAGTTATATTCTTTAGTCCTCTTCGAGAGGACTTGCGCTATCAGACAGGGAATTAATTCCCTGGCGAACTGTGGAATGAATTTTTGTTCGCGATCCCGTCTCAATCTTAACACTGATGGAAGTGAACCATCTACTCTACATATTCACCTACATTGCACTTTCCCGCAATCTATTTTGCACCCCGTACTCGATCGAGTTTGTGGGTAGAACGGATGATTTTTCGATCTGTGCTGCGTAAGATTTAAATCAAGAATGAATCTAAATATCTGAGGTTTTAAATTATGTTAGACATCACAACAAATCCTAACGATCGCCTTTATTTCAATCAACAGCCAAACGAGTTCGCTACATCAACATTTCCGGCTAACAGCGACTTGCTCAACGGAGCGATCCAGCCATTGAATATTCCTGGTTATAGTGCTGAATCTAGCTTCACTAATCCCGCAGCGTCCAGCTTAGACCAAAAGACACAGATAGCAGATTTTATTGTAGCTAATGCAGGCGCTGGCTTCAGTTACTCTGCGAGCGATCGAGTTAGTGGCGATGTCGCCGATGCTCAACTCAAACCGCAGTCACAATCGGCGAATATAAACGCAGATCCACTAACAGGAATGACATCTGCTTCTGGGTTGAATTCCTCCGATCCAGGTAACTATCTTTTGACAGCTCGTAATATTCTTGGTGTTGAGAATGGTAGCATCAACTTAACTGATTTTGTCGGAGTTGGAGATTCCAACCATTTCTATCGATTCGATATCAACACTAAAAGCAATTTTAACCTGCGTCTAGACGGTTTGAGAGCGGATGCTGACGTAAAGCTAATTCAAGATAGAAACCGCAACGGTGTAGTTGATTTTGGGGAAACTATTGACTACTCTCTTGAGAGTGGCACTGTTCCCGATGTGATTAATGTACCCAATCTGGCTCCAGGAACATACTATGTCCAAGTCTCTAGCTTTTTAGGCAGCTCTACTAGTTACAATCTGAATCTTTCTGCCACCTCTATTCCTGAACTAAATATTCCCACACCTAGCGGCACTTTTAATAGTAATTACGGCTACGGTTTGGTGAATGCAAATGCAGCAGTTTCCAGCACCTTAAACGGCTCAAATCCTTTCCCTGATATTCCTGATTTGGGCGGGAATAATTGGGCGCTAGATCTCATAAATGCACCGGAAGTTTGGAATCAAAACATTACAGGAAATGGGATTGTTGTAGCTGTCGTGGATAGTGGTGTTGACTACACCCATCCTGACTTGGATGACAATATTTGGCGGAACGCTGGTGAAATTGCTGGAAATGGCATCGATGACGATCGCAATGGATATATTGATGATATTCGGGGTTGGGATTTTGTGGCTAGCGACAACAACCCAATGGATCGGGATTTCGACGGTCACGGGACTCACATAGCAGGTGCGATCGCGGCGGAACGAAATGATTTTGGCATCACAGGAGTTGCGCCCAATGCTAAGATTATGCCTGTCAGAGTGTTAGACACCTTTGGTTACGGCGAGTTGAATAATGTTGCTGCTGGAATCCGGTATGCTGCTGATAATGGAGCCAATGTAATTAACCTCAGTTTGGGAAATGAGTTTTACCCTTCCAACGTAGTAAATAACGCAATTGAGTATGCAAATAACAAAGGCTCTGTTGTGGTGATAGCAGCGGGAAATTCGGGTTTTAGCCAACCAGATTACCCAGCTCGTAATGCCGATCGCTTGGGAATTGCCGTGGGCAGTATTGATATAAACGGCAGGATGCCTGACACCTCAAACCGTGCGGGTTCCACAGCTTTGGATTACGTAGTTGCTCCGGGAGTAGACATCTATTCTACAACTCCCTATAGAACCTATGACACCCTAACTGGCACATCTATGGCAACGCCACAGGTAGCGGGTGTAGCGGCTTTAGTTTTGAGTGCCAATCCGACTTTAACTCCAGCTCAAGTTGAGCAAATTTTGACGACAACAGCTAATCGGAATGGGTTGATAGGATAGCATTGCAAATCCCCACTTAAGTCCTGGGGACATTAATCGAGCATTAGAGCAGACGGCTCTGGATATGGACGATCTAAACACCCCAGGTTTTGATTTTGGACTTGACTATGCCAGTGGGTAATGGTTTGATTCAAACCGATCGCCCGATCGCTAAAATAGTCGTCTAATTCAGATTAGAGTCCCCATCCCTGCAGCGAGATTGGGGAGGCAGAGTAAACTTCTATGATGGTCGATCGCCGGTGGCAGAGTGAGGCGATCGCACGACGGCAGAAAGAGTGATCGGGCTAATTCTCTAAATTCCAACTCTAGAATCCTATGCTGTATTCCCCATTTAAGCGACTCAAATCGACCCACTCTAGGCTCACTAATGTTTTCCTAGCTTCCATTTCCCTATTCCTGCTTGCCACTATCCCCCTATTAACTACTCCTGACTCTCTCTTCCCAGCGATGGCTCAAACTACTGATGCTCGTGAAGCAGAGGGCGATCGGCTCTTAGGGCAGGGGCTTGCGTATTATGAGGCTGGGCAATTTCCAGCAGCGATGAATTCCTGGCAACAGGCACTGCAAATTTATCGCGCCCTCAAAAACCGCCAACGGGAGGGTTTGACACTAAACTTTTTGGGATACGTTTACCTCAATCTGGGCAACTCGGCCAAAGCCATTGAGTATTCACAGCAGAGTTTAGCCATCGCACGCGAAATTAAAGACCGCTACGGGGAAGGGGCAGCACTAGGGACTTTGGGAGTCGCTTACGAATCTCTGGGCAACTCGGCCAAAGCCATTGAGTATTCACAGCAGTGGTTAGTGATCGCCCGTGAAATTAAACACCGCCAAGGGGAGAGTCGGGCACTGGGAAATTTGGGAGTCGCTTACGAATCTCTGGGCAACTATGCCAAAGCCATTGAGTATGGGAAGCAAAGTTTAGCCATCGCCCGCGAAATTAAAGACCCTCAAATAGAACTTTGGGCAATGACCAATTTGGTACGTGCTCACGCGAGCGATTCTCATGAAGCAGAGGCCGATCGGCTAATGCAGCAGGGGCTTCAACAGTATCAGACTGGTCAATTGCCAGCAGCGCTGAATTCCTGGCAACAGGCACTGCAAATTTATCGCGCCATCAAAAACCGCCAACAGCAGGGTAGGGCACTAGCATTTTTGGGAGGTGCTTACCACGATCTGGGCAACTCGGCCAAAGCCATTGAGTATTTACAGCAGTGGTTAGCTATCACCCGCGAAATTAAACACCGCCAGGCGGAGGGTTTGGCACTGGATCTTTTGGGAAGTGCTTACAACTCTCTGGACAACTCGGCCAAAGCCATTGAGTATTCACAGCAGAGTTTAGCCATCGCCCGCGAAATTAAAAACCGCGAATCAGAAGGTAGGGCACTGGGTAATTTGGGAAGTGCTTACTCCTTTCTGGGCAACTCGGTCCAAGCCATTGAGTATTGGCAGCAAAATTTAGCCATCGCCCGCGAAATTAAAAACCGCGAATCAGAAGGTAGGACACTGGGCAATTTGGGATTCGCTTACGACTCTCTGGGTAACTATAGCAAAGCCATTGAGTATTCACAGCAGGGTTTAGCCATCGCCCGTGAAATTAAAAATCGCGAATCAGAAGGTAGGGCACTGGGCAATTTGGCCTCTACTTACCTCAAGCTCGGCGATTATGGCAGAGCCATTGAGTATTCACAGCAACAGTTAGCCATCGCCCGCTCCATTAAAGACCGTAAAGGGGAAGGTATAGCACTGGGCAATTTGGATGGCGCTTACCGCTATCTGGGCAACTATAGCAAAGCCCTTGAGTATGCACAGCAGGCTTTAGCCATCGCCCGCGAAATTAAAGACCGCCAGATGGAGGGTGCAGCACTGGGTAAGTTGGGAGCCGCCTACTTCTATCTAGGAAACTCGGCCCAAGCCATCGAGTATATACAGCTCAGTTTAGCTATCGCTCGCGAAATTAAAGACCGCGACGGGGAAGGTGTATCACTGAGCAATTTGGGAGCCGTTTACGGCTTTCTGGGCAACTACAGCAAAGCCATTGAGTATGCACAGCAACATTTAGTGATCGCCCGCGAAATTAAAGACCGCCAGGGGGAGGGTGCAATACTGGGCAATTTGGGAGCCGTTTACTTCTATCTAGGAAACAATGCCAAAGCCATCGAGCATTTACAGCTCAGTTTAGCCATCGCCCGCGAAATTAAAGACCGCCGAGGGGAAGGTTTGGCACTCAATAGCCTGGGAGCGACGTTGTTAAAGGCTGGCAACCCAACAGAAGCTGAAAAAATGCTCATCAATGGGATTCAAGTTTGGGAATCGATGCGGCAAATGCTCGGCTCCAACGACGCGAATAAAATCTCCATATTTGAAGAACAAGATCGCACCTATCGCCTTCTACAACAAGTTCGGGTTGCTCAAAATAACCCGATCGCCGCCTTAGAAATTGCCGAACGGGGACGCGCTCGTGCCTTTGTCGATCTCCTGACAGAACGCTTATCTTCAGGTTCTACCAATCCGGTTATTAACACTTCTCCCAACCAAGATCAAATCCGCCAAATCGCCAAAGCGCAGAATGCCACTTTGGTGCAGTATTCCATCATTTACGATGGCTTTCAGATTCAGGGCAAACAAGAACCGCGAGAATCCGCCCTCTATATCTGGGTGATTCAACCGACGGGCGAGATCGCGTTCCGCGAAGTAGACCTCAAGCCCCTGTGGCAGAAGCACAAAGCCTCTCTAACAAGCTTGATCGTTGGCAATCAAGAATTCCTGGCTGTCCGCAGTCGCAACAGTGTTGGCTCCACTCAACCCCAACCCGACTTACCGTCGCTACATCAACTGCTGATCGATCCCATTGCCAGCCTCCTACCCAAAGACCCCAATGCCCGCGTCATTTTCATTCCCCAAGGTTCCCTGTTCCAGGTGCCCTTTCCCGCCCTGCAAGATGCCAACGGCACTTACTTAATCGAAAAACACACGATTCTCACCGCCCCCTCGATTCAAGTATTGGATTTGACTCGACAACAGAAGTTAGCACAGAAGCAACCTAACAGCAGTAACGCTCTAGTCTTGGGCAATCCCACCATGCCTAGTGTGTCTCTCTCTCTCGGAGAACCCAAACGGCAATTGTCTCCTCTACCAGGGGCCGAAGCTGAAGCTAGAGCGATCGCCCCTCTGCTCAATACTCAAGCCATTACGGGCGCACAAGGTACAAAAGCCCAGATCGTCCAAAAAATGCCCCAAGCATCGATTATTCATCTGGCAACGCATGGATTGCTGGATGATGTGCGCGGATTGGGAAGTGCGATCGCCCTGGCTCCTTCTGGCAAAGATGACGGCTTATTGACCGCAGAAGAGATTTTCGATATGAAACTGCAAGCAAGCTTAGTCGTTTTGAGTGCTTGCAACACTGGAGAAGGCAGGATTACCGGGGATGGGGTGATTGGCTTGTCGCGCGCTTTGATTTCGGCAGGAGTGCCGAGTGTGATTGTTTCTTTATGGGCGGTTCCTGATGCGCCGACATCGGAATTGATGCAGGCATTTTATCAAAACTTGCAAAATAATCCCGACAAAGCACAGGCATTGCGGCAGGCAATGTTAACTACGATGAAAACTCATCCCCAGCCGCGAAATTGGGCAGCATTTACTTTAATTGGGGAGGCAGAGTAAGGACGATCGCGACAAGCAGATTATAGAGTACGATCGGGATACTAACTCTTACCGCGAAACTGGCGGCTGCAAAACTTTAGCATCCTTTGCTATTTCCGCTGACTCCAAAACCTCCTCTAAAACCGGAGAAGGAATCGGCACTTCTTCCACTACCTGATGCTTTTCCAAAGTCAAGCGAGACTGCGACGAACCAGACAATCTTTTCAACAATTTCGGTGTCGGATCGTACAGCAAATAAATAATTCGATCGCCCGCTTGCCAAATCTGAGTCGCCGACACTACTTGCAAGTATCCTTGCCTTTCCACCAGCAGCGGCGCCAACTCCCCGGCTTTAACCAAAGCTTGTAAGTGAGCAATCTGAAACTGCAATCCCTCTGTTTTTAACTCAGTTTCCCCCAATTTCACTTCGCCGTCGCTTAAATATTCGTTCCAATCCTTCAGCGATAAATCGGAGACAAAGGCTTGATTGATTTTAGTCGGATTTGCAGGCGTATTTGCTTGCGGATCTTTGGGGAATATTGCCAAAACCCTTGGGGGTGCAAACTCTTCGGCAGCTCGCTGAGCTAACACTAAGTTTACCTCGCCGTTGTTAGTCATTGCCAGAAAAGTTCCCATCGATTCCAGTCCGGCTTCTTCTAACACGCTGTGATCCAGAGCACTGCTCAAAAACACCCGCAAACCCTCTCGTTCTGCTAGCGCACAAGCTTCGGGGTTCGTGTCAATAATTGCCACCGATTCTCCGCGTTCTTGAAACAAGCGAGCAATTAATCTGCTCAAAGGATTTGATCCCACAATTGCCGCACCGGTTGCGGATTTTGAGGTGATGCCCAAAAGTTGAGCCATCCGTCCGGCTGTTAGTCCCTGGACGAAAACTGTCATAATAATTGTTAGGAAAACTAAGGCTTTAATCGAGTCGCCGCCGTTGATTCCCCGTTGGGTGAGCAAAATTGCAAATAAAGATGCGATCGACGCTGAGACAATTCCCCTGGGCGCTACCCAACAAATAAATAATTTCTGCCGCCAATTCAGTCCGCTGTTCCAAGTACACAGCCAAACGTTGATCGGCCGCACTACCCACATTAAAGCTAAAACTGTAAACAAACTTCCCCAACCGAGGGCGACCACACTAGCGAGGGATAAATCTGCCGCCAGCAGCACGAATAGCATGGAAATAGCCAGGACTGTGAGTTGACCTTTAAACCTCCTCAACAGCCTTTCTTCCGGCACAGCAGCGGCTCTGAGGACGATGCCGGAGAGGACTGTTGCCATCAGTCCCGATTCGCTGCGGATTTCTTCTGCTAAGCCGAAAAATCCCCACAAACCTGCTAAAACTACTAAGTTTTTGAGGTCTTCTGAGAGAAATTGCGATCGCTTGAGAATGAATCCCAGCAGCCAACCTCCCGCAACTCCGATGACTGCGCCAACGAAGAGTCGCACGATTAAATCTCGGAACACAATTAGCAAATCAGCATTGCCGTTCAAAATAATATTCAGCACCAATACTGCCAGAATTGCCCCGACAGGATCGATTAAAACGCCTTCTGCTTCTAGCAAGGCCGCAACTTTTTTGTCAACTGATACTTGTTTGAGCAAAGGGCCGATTACTGTCGGGCCTGTGACGACTACTAGAGAAGCATACAGAAATGCGATCGGCCAGGGAAATTCCCCCAACCAGTGTGCGGCCATTCCGCCGCCAATTAGCGTAATTAAAGTGCCTACTGTAACTAAATTGCGGATGCTGCCCGAAAGTTTGCCCAAATCTCGCAATTCCAAATTCAAGCCACCTTCAAACAGAATTAAAGCTACGCAAAGGGATACCATAACTTCCAAACCGCTTCCCAGCAGATTCGGGTGCAGCACTCCCAAGCAGTCTGGGCCGGCTAAAATGCCAAACAACAGCAAAAAGACGATCGCCGGAACTTTCAGATAAGCGGCGAGAACTTGAGCGCTGATTCCACAGATGACGGTCATGACCATCAACTGGGTGATGTTAAAGGGGATTTCCATAGATATAATTGTTACAGGCTGCCCGCTCAGTTTTAAATGTTCGATCGCGGGTAATTGGAGTGCAGGCGCTATTTTCGGCGCAGCTTACAAACTCGGCACGGCCCTGGATTTTTCCCAATAAGATTAAAAAAACTTGATAGTCGCTATAACTTTATCAGATAATTCTCTTGGCGTCAAAGATGGGAGTAAGCTGTAGCTAAGCGAGAGATTGTCTGTTATGTTAGAGAGTTGGACGGGGATGCGGGCACAGAGGGAGAGGATTTGACGAATTTTGATGGGGAGTCATTCGATTTTAGATTTGAGATTTTAGATTTTGGATTGACTTGCGCGAGATAAATTCGGAGGCTTGAGGATTTTCGATTTGGGATTGATTCCACGGATAAATCACGTGGCGGGTACCACCTTTGAAATTCGCTTGTCAATCTCAAATCTCAAATCTCAAATAGCAAGAGTTGTCGGCTTTCCAATTACAGAGCGATCAAACCCCCAAATTTATCTGTGGAGTCAATCTCCCATCTAAAAACTCCCATCTAAAATTTATAATCGACTGGCATTCTGCCACCTGCGAAAAAACTCCGATAGAATGGCCGGCGAAATTCGCCCTTCCAGCCAATCTAAAGCCTGGTTTTGCTGGGGTGCGGCCCGATAAAATTTGCACGCATCTATCAGCCGAATCGGAGAATTAGTGACAATAGATTGAGCTCGCCATTTTTGTGCAAACTCGTTAATAATAGCCGGAGAAATTTGTTTTTGCAGCCAATCTAAAGCTTGGTCTTGTTGTGCTAAACCGCGATAAAATTTGCCCACATCTATCAATCGCAAATTACTGTCTTGAGGTAAGGTAGTTGCCCGCCATTTTTGAGCAAATTCCCCTAAAACAGAGGTAGGAACCTGACTTTGCAGCCAAATTAAGGCAGTATCTTGGCTAGCCTTAGCTTGATAAGACGAGAATACCTGAGTCAGCCGCACGTCTGAGATGGGAGGGGGAGTCGGAGTGGGAGTCGGCTGCGGAGTGGGTGTCGGGACTGGAGGGGGAACAATTACTTTGGGAGGTTTTCGCATCAAAGCGGCCCAGGTTTTGAGGCTGGCAATGCCGTCTGGATTGAGACCTTGAGATTTCTGAAATGAGATGAGTGCCGCTGTGGTGTTGGCTCCAAATTTACCGTCCATCGCACCTTGATAGAAACCTTTAATTCTTAATTCCTTCTGGATGTCTGCAACTTTATAACTTACTGTGCCTTCTCGGACGCTTTCAAAAATATTGGTGTCTACATTGCCCGATACGCCCGACACGGTGCCGCTGTCGCTGTACTGCCAAAAAGTCCATGTTTTCCAGCCGCCGGGAACCCAAGGTTCCTCAGCAGTGGTATAGTGAGCAATCCACAGTGGGTAATCTGCAAACCGTTTTGTTCCCAAGTTGTCCCAGAAAGCGGGGTAGGTGTAGATAATCGGCCGCATCAAGGTGGCTTTTTCGACTGCTTCTAACCAAATTGCGGCTCGATCGCAAAATTGATCCAAATTCAAACCGCCTGTAGTTTCCAAATCCAAGACAGGTGGCAAATCCCCCGCTTCGAGTTTTACAGTTTTCAAGAACAAATCTATTTGTTCTTGAACGCTGCTGGCAGGTTGAAAAAAGTGGTAAGCACCGCGTTGAATCCCCGCCGCTTTCATCGCCACCCAATTGCGAGCGAAAGTTTGGGCAACGAACGTTGCACCTTCGGTCGATTTGACAAAACTGAAGGTAATACCATCCCGCGCAACGGCTGGCCAATTGACATTGGGCTGGTAGTCGGAAACATCTATACCGCGAATACTCATATTACGAAGAGTTGAGAAAAGCTGGTTTGCTCTGAAGCAGCGACTCGATTAAGGGTACATTAAATTGTAATGCTAAGTCGCTAAGTGTTTTTTTGCAGGGGAGATTGTGCGAATGAACTTCGATCGAATAGAGCCCGGCCCTGGTGAAGAGTCTGTTTGGGATTACCCGCGTCCCCCTCGGCTTGAGGAATCGACCAAACACGTACAGATAATTTTTAATGGAGTGACGATCGCCGACACGCGCCGTCCTCAGCGGGTATTGGAGACCAGTCACCCTCCTGTCTACTATATCTGTCCCGATGACATCAAAATAGAATATTTGCACAAAACTTTACGGGGCTCTTGGTGCGAGTGGAAGGGACAAGCCGGTTATTACACTGTGACGGTAGAGTCAAAAGAAGTAGTAAATGCGGCTTGGTTTTATCCCAATCCTAATCAGGTTTTTGCAGCTATTAAAGATTATGTGGCTTTTTATCCGAGCAAGATGGATGCCTGTTATGTGGACGGGGAATTAGTGCAATCTCAACCTGGGGATTTTTACGGCGGCTGGATTACCAAAGATATTGTCGGCCCGTTTAAGGGAGGGCCAGGAACTTGGGGGTGGTGAGGGAGTTTTGAGTTTTGAGTTTTGAGTCGAGGACAGGGGCAGACACCGCGTTTTTTTACGCAAAACCTCGTTACAGCCTCAACCCGGTTTAAAAACCACGTTTCTTGAGTTTGTATACACCATAAATGAGTTGAGGAATGGCGCAAAAATCGGTTTTTTTTACGCCGTAAAAATCCCCTAGTAAAAAATCTAGTAAAAAATCCATAATAATTCAATAAATCGGGAATTTAGTGATCATGAATCAATGCAAGGCAGCTACCGCAAAAACTAACGCAGCAGCTTCTTCCATTATTAAAAAATAATATAGTAAAGATTACAGGTACTGGCAATAAATAAATAATTATATAATTTAATAGCTGACACTAGCTTTGTTGCTGGTTTATTGTTTATTCGGATCTGCGCTGTGTCTGTTGAATTTATTGAACCCTCTAACTCGCCCGAAAACTCACCCCAAAATTTATCTTTAGAGTCTACTCTTCAGGATCTATCTCTATTTAATTTCCAGGTTGACTCCTCATATCTCGCCAAAGAAATAGCTCGGTTGTTTCAATCTCACCCGCTGCTTCCGGGAGTTATCTTAACCGTAAATGGGGAATTTTTAGGGATGATATCGCGTCGGCGATTTATGGAACGCATGAGCCGCCCTTACGGAGTAGATATATTTGCTTGCAGACCGATTATAGCCTTGTATCAAATAGCTCAAACCGATATTTTGATTTTACCAGGAGTAGCCTTAATTGTCATGGCAGCTCAGCGCTCCGTGCAGCGACCGCCGGAACTGCTTTACGAGCCGATTGTTGTGCAGTTAGAACCTCAAGTTTACCGACTTTTAGACGTGCATCAACTCTGGGTAGCTTTATCCCAAATTCACCAACAAGCTACTTGGTCTATGAGCGAACTTTATTACAATTTATCGCTCACGCAATCCGAGTTAGAAGCAGCTAATTCTCAATTAAAAGCAGCTAATTCCGAATTGTATCGCCTTGCCAACTTAGATGGCTTAACTCAGGTTGCCAACCGTCACTGTTTTAACGAATACTTAGAGAAAAAGTGGCAAGAATTGGCGGAAGCAGCATCAGAACTATCTTTAATTTTATGCGATGTAGACTTTTTTAAGAAATACAACGATACTTATGGACATCAGGCGGGAGATACTTGCTTGCAGCAGGTAGCCCAAGCCATTTTGGAAGCGGTAAATTACTCAACAGGCGAAGTTTCGGGCGAGAGTCTGGTAGCCCGTTACGGAGGCGAAGAATTTGCAGTGATTTTGCCTCAGACTTCACCGGAAATAGCTGTCTGGATTGCAGAGAAAATTCGAGTGTGGATTAAAAAACTAAAAATTGAACACGTTAATTCAGAGGTGTGTTCTTTCGTGACCCTGAGTTTGGGGGTAGCGAGTACGGTTCCTCAGCCCGAAACTTCCCCGGAAAAACTGCTTGCGGCGGCAGACCGTTCGCTTTATCAAGCTAAAGACTTAGGGCGCGATCGAGTAATTTGAGATTTGAGATTTGAGATTTGAGATTGAAAAAAGTGATCCACGGATTTATCCGGGGCTTGTTTAATGGTTTCCATCATAGATTATCGAGCAAATCGCCGATCGACCTGCCGATGGTAGCCAGCAATTTCTCCAAAGCTTTCATCTGCTTGACGGTGAAGGTGGGTACATTCTTCCCCAACTCCCAACGGCTGATTGTTTGCGACGAAACGCCAAGCTCTCGCGCCAAATCTTCCTGACTCATCTCCAGTTCTTCCCTGAGCTTCTTCAAATGCGACTCTTGATCTTCAGGTCGCGGAACGGGCTTTTTCGGCATATCCTTGATCGCAGATTTTTCCGATCAGATGCTTAAACATCTTACTTCCTTCCTCGGAGAAGATTATCTACTTCTGATTCTTCCTTCGCGTTTTTCGCGTCTTCGCGGTTCAATCATACTAATTTTTCCGACCCGAAAACAGTAATTAAACCACAAACAGATCGCGCAACGCTAAGGCGCATAGCTGGAAAGGCGCGATCGCTCCTATTCTCATTTGAAATGTTATCGGGCGATCGTCCCCAGTCTACAAAGACTCGCACCAAGCACGCTCCGCCGTCCAGTGCCTGTCTGAAGATTCATAAATCCTCAACCCATCCAACCCGGCATTTTGGATCATCTCCTCAACTTCATCCAGCGTAAATGCTGCTTGCAACGAATCGCTGAATAACTGTTTCTGATGCGCGTTGCAATCTCCCGCATACAGATTGACTAAATTATCCCTGATTTCCGCTTTTTCCGGCCGCAGCAAATCCCGCAAAAAAATTGCTCCCTGCGGCTTCAACACCCGTTTGACTTCCTGCAAAAACGGCAGCGGATCGGGCAAATGGTGGATAATGCTGTTGGAAATCACCATATCAAAATAATTGTCAGGGTAAGGCATGGCTTTAGCATCGATCAGTTCGAGACTAATTTGCGATCGCACGCCCGCCTTTTCCACATTTTGGGCCCCGACTTTCAGCATATTTGCCGACAAATCGATGCAGGTCAATTTCCATGCTGGCCGCATTTGAGAAATTGCGATCGGAATTCTCGCCGTACCCGTCCCCGCATCCAAAACGTTTCCAAAAACCGGCCCCAACGCCGCAGCACTCTGAGCAAAAGCAGCATTAACCTCAGTAAAGTCCATCGAATCGTATTCGATCGCCTCATCCAAGGAATCCATCACTTCCGGTTCTAAAACTCGCTGCATAAAATTTATCTCGTTATCTGGCATTGCCATATAGGGGTTCAGTTTCGCCTGCAAAAGCTCGATTAACTCCGGTTCCATATATTCGTAATTGTCCGGGATTTGCAGGCAAATAACTTTCTTGCCTTCGAGACTTTCGGGAAATTTGCTGCGAAGTCGATCGCCATGCTTCTTCTCCATCACAAATATTAAATCCGCCCAACCGACAAGACCCTCAGTGACTCTAATTCTTGCACCTTTTTCTGTTCCAGCCGATCGTACACTGTAGCCGCTAACCTTCTCGCATATCTTCTCGGCAGTCAAACTTCTCCACTTATTCTGACTGCACACAAACAATATCTTGATTTTATCCATTCAGACACAATTACAAAATTCTATGTTTATCGTGGCACAGGCGTCCCGCCTGTGCTTCCAAAGCGGTTAAAAATTTCCTTCTAATTTTCCCCCGATCGCACCTTCTTTACCACAAATACTATATTTTGTCAAACTTGGCAAAATCGGCGTTACAATTCTTAAACCATAAAATGCGGGTTTTGCATAAATAATTGTACTTATTACATTTGCAGAGTTCGTTAATTTTACGATTTTAAAAGCTTTCAGGGTCAAAAACTTAAATTAGTCATAATGCCCCTGGATTGTGAAAATCGTACCACAAGCCTCAAAGCAAGTAAATAGGTAAAATAATTGAGAATGAAGTCAATAATTTTCGTCATTTTTAGATTTTCTTAAGATTTCAGCCGTCAAAATAGATCGAACATTTAAAACTAAATCAACTTTTAGATTGTTTTTGCTTATTAAAGTAGCTGGAATTGCCCCGAAGACCGATCGACCCTCAAAAATAGATACAGATGCTCGATCGCCCAATGGCATCCAACCAAACTCGATCGAACTCTGCTAAAATTAGTAAAACGAAGTCGTTATGAGTTTAAGTAAAGATCTATGACCAACGAAACCGTAGAAAACCTAGTAATTATCGGATCAGGCCCTGCCGGCTACACCGCAGCCATCTACGCTGGGAGGGCAAACCTGAAACCCTTAGTGTTTGAAGGCTACCAAGCGGGAGGCGTCCCCGGCGGTCAACTGATGACCACCACAGAAGTCGAAAACTTCCCCGGCTTTCCCGAAGGCATCACCGGGCCGCAACTGATGGATCGGATGAAAGCTCAAGCAGCGCGCTGGGGTGCCGAATTATACACAGAAGATGTAATTTCGGTGGATTTGACCAAGCGTCCGTTTACAGTGCGATCGGAAGACAGAGAAATCAAAACCCACACGATAGTAATCGCTACAGGCGCGACAGCGAAAAGGCTGGGGCTGCCTAGCGAACACGTATTTTGGAGTCACGGCATTTCTGCCTGTGCGATTTGCGACGGCGCTACCCCAATTTTTAAAGGAGTAGATTTAGCTGTAATCGGCGCGGGCGACACAGCAGCGGAAGAATCTATTTATTTGACAAAATACGGCTCTCACGTACATATGCTGGTGCGGCGCGATCAAATGCGCGCGAGCAAAGCCATGCAAGACCGAGTGCTGAGCAATCCCAAAATTACCGTGCACTGGAACACCGAAGCAGTGGATATCTTGGGAGAGCCAGGGGGCAAAATGGACGGGGTGAGACTTAGAAATATCGAGACCGGCGTCGAGAGCGATTTGCTGGTGAAAGGATTGTTTTATGCGATCGGTCACACTCCCAACACTCAACTGTTCCAAGGTCAGCTAGAACTCGACGAAGTAGGTTATATCATTACCAAACACGGTTCGGTAGAAACCAGCGTCGAGGGAGTTTACGCCGTCGGCGACGTACAAGACCACGAGTTTCGCCAAGCCATCACCGCCGCCGGTAGCGGTTGTATGGGGGCGATGTTGGCAGAAAGGTGGCTGTCGTCCAATGGTTTAGCTCAGGAATTCCACCAAACCGAGGAATCCGAGCAACCCGTCGCAGCGCCGGAAGCTCAAAAAGTACGCAAAACCAGCGCGAACTTTGATATCCAAGACACGCGCCACGAAGGAGGTTATGCTCTGCGGAAACTTTTCCACGATAGCGATCGACTGATTGTGGTCAAATATGCCTCTCCGAGTTGTGGGCCTTGCCACAGCCTCAAGCCAATTTTGAGCAAAGTAGTAGATGAGTTCGAGGGCAAAATCCACTATGTGGAAATTGACATCGAAGAAGATCCAGAAATTGCTGAAAATGCTGGCGTGATTGGTACGCCGACGATTCAGTATTTCAAAGACAAAGATTTGGTGGCTGAGCTCAAAGGAGTTAAGCCGAAAAGCCAGTACCGCGAGTTAATTGCCAGTAATTTGTAGAAAGGCAAATTAGCGAAGACTTTTTAACCGCAGAGATCAGCGGATGAACACGGATGAACGCTGATGTAATCTGATCTGCGTGTATCTGCGTTCATCTGCGGTTAAAAAGTCTTCCTATGGTTTTCGGTAAATATTGATATGCTGATGAAAACAAATCTGACGCACCAATTATCAATTATGGCTCAAAGCCGCCTCCGACTGCCGCGATTTCTCAACAGTGCCTCACCGTCAAGCCTGTCAATGAAAATGATGTGGGCAGGTTTGACAATAACTGTCGTGTTTATATTGGTAGCCACCTTGTCTCCAGCTATGCAAGCTTGGGGATGGCTGCAAAATCCTACCGAGGCTTTGAGTAACCCCATCCACGAACCGCCGTCGGCGAATTATTGGTTTGGTACTAGCCGCAGCGGCTACGATGTGTTTTCGCGCACGCTGTTTGCTTCTCGCGCGGCTTGGCAAGTGGTAATTTTAGCCACTGCTTTGAGTTTGTTTATCGGTGTCCCGCTAGGTTTGGTTAGCGGTTATTTGGGCGGTAAGCTCGATCGAGTGTTGTTATTTTTAATGGATACAATTTATACTTTGCCGGGGCTGCTGCTTTCTTTGACGCTAGCGTTTGTAGTGGGAAAAGGAGTTTTGAATGCTGCGATCGCCCTGAGCATTTCCTACATCCCTCAATACTACCGCGTCGTCAGGAATCACACCGTCAGCGTCAAAACCGAATTGTTTGTCGAAGCCGCGCGAGCAATGGGTGCTGACACTTGGACAGTGCTTTCGCGCTACCTGTTTCTCAATGTGATTCAGAGCGTACCGGTGCTGTTTGCGCTCAACGCTGCCGATGCAATTTTAACATTAGGAGGTTTGGGATTTCTCGGATTAGGACTTCCCGAAGCAACTCCCGAATGGGGACACGACTTGCGTTTAGCTTTAGATGCGCTACCTACCGGCATTTGGTGGACGGCTTTGTTTCCCGGTTTGGCAATGACTTTAATGGTGGTGGGACTGTCTTTGGTGGGAGAAGGATTAAACGAGTTTGTGAATCCTCGCCTGCGGAATCAGCAGTAACCTGTCTTGGGGTTAAATTAAGTTGGCAGTTAGGACTTTAGTGGTTATTCAGCAATATAACAAAAACTGAAGTCCTGACTACAAACACACGCTATAAAGAGATGGTAATATCAGCCCGATTAATTAATTACTAAATCTTTCTCTCAATAAGGTTAATTCTTTCTAGTAAACCTTCGTTGGGTTGTCAATATAGACAGGGAGCCGAAATTTTTCTTGATAGCTTCATCCCCTAACGGTCAAGCCACATAATTTAAACCAGAGTAGAGGATAAAGCGAGACTCTGTGCTTTCTGAGGACACGCTGTAAATAATAACAAAATTTTGAGCATCGCACTAACGTCCTACCGTTCCATTGCTTTAAGTATCCTGAAGTTGAGGCCTTCTCTAACCATAGCAAGCACATCGCTAACTGGATAAATTTTTCTTCCCTGGCAGAGTTATCATCGGCAGGCAGTTGCAGCAAAGTCGGCTGTGGCTTTTTTCCGTCTGCTTGAAATTATCAAGACAATTCGGGAATAGTACCTAAAATTGATGGAATGAGTTTATTGAATCTTCACACTGTCACAATGTATTTAAAGGAATCGTGAAGTTATACTTCCGGGAGATGTCGAATTGTATTGTTTGTGAGACCGTGCGATCGCGCAAGTGCGAACCGAAAGCCAAAAATTTTAGAGAAGTCCGCAGCCTAGAGTTGCGCGGCGGGTTAACTCTCAGTAGAATTTATCCTGGTGGTTTTTGCCATGGACGCGACAAACTCGTGTCGAACTGCTTAAATAAGAATGTGACGTTAAGAACTTAATGTGATTTAACGTGAAAATTAAACCCAATTTCTGAGATTTGAGCTAACTTAACAATGAAAGCCCCTGTTGCACTACTCAACCCGCAACGCTTCATTGGGGGTCAGAGTCGGTCTTTAATCCAGAGTTACCGACTTAAAACTAAAGCTACGAGCTTTATTCAATCGCAGATTGCGTATGATTCAATTCAGGGAAACAGGGTAATGATGGGTGTATCTACACGGATTGTATTGGTTCCCATTTGGGCAACTCAAAAATTGTCTGCTAACTGTCTGGCCAACTACGCCGCAGCCGTTCACCCAGATATACGCAGAAAACAGGGCCGTTTGATCGTGCCAAAGTTTTTGCGGGCCGTTCTCAGGATTTAGCAGAGCCGGACATGAGTTAGTATTGTCAAGCTAAGCTGACAGAGTTTTCCTAGTTCTTGACCAACAATGGAAAACAACTTCCATTTTTTGTGAGAAAGGCTACAATCGGGAAGGTCTTTGCAAGATCCGATTCTCCCCGTTTGGTGCTTCAACCCTCTGCTGTTGCATTTGAGGCAGCAGACCGGCATCCAAGGTGGCGAAAACTTGCCGTGCAACTGTCATGTCTGACAACCAGAGTGAAAGCAAGGCGAATCAAAAGTTCGACACCTCCAATACAAAAGTTAGAGGGTTCCGTGCGGGAAAACTTGTACGGGTAAAAGCTCGAAGTACCGAGTAAAAAAGCCAGTATTTTTGGAAGTGTGATCGATCGCACTTCATGGTTTGCTTCTCTGGGCAAGGTATTGCAGATGATGTGGTAACTCGCTCCGAAAGAAAAAGCCGCTAGCTCAATTTAAGGTCGCGATGTTAAAATCTGCGATCAATTGAATGCGCTGACTGCTTCAAACCAGAACTCGAACCGTGACTCATAAAACAGGTGCAGTTTCGGTAACAAATTCAGCTAGCAGACCAAAAATCCCACTATTTCTTCCTGCGGGAATGTCAATACTGGCTAACTTGTCTAAACTACAAACAGACACTATTCCACTGTTATTTATTCTTTAATTCAGGAGCATGAGGAAGACGGCATGATCCCAGCTAACACCGTACTCGCAACCACAATTACACCGGAAATGGAAACAATCGAGTTGCTTCGCAGCGCCGAAAGCGTTCTACCTGAGAGCGAGTTAGAACTCTTTATCGACGAAGAAGACGATCGAGAAGAATTCTTAGACTCTCAATCTGAGGAAGATCCTAAATCTGGCAAAGGCGCCAAAGCCCGCCGTCGAGCACAGGCAAAGAAAAAGCATTATACTGAAGACTCTATTCGTCTTTACCTGCAAGAAATCGGTCGGATTCGACTGCTGCGAGCTGACGAAGAGATTGAACTAGCGCGCAAGATTGCAGATTTGCTGGAATTAGAGCGAGTTCGAGAACAACTTCTCGAAGAGTATAACCGCGAACCCAAAGACAGCGAATGGGCTAATGCTGTAGATATGGCACTTCCTGCATTCCGTCACCGACTCCACGTCGGCCGTCGGGCCAAGGAAAAAATGGTGCAATCAAACCTGCGTTTGGTGGTGTCGATCGCCAAAAAATACATGAATCGCGGTTTGTCTTTCCAAGATTTGATTCAGGAAGGCTCTTTGGGTCTGATCCGGGCCGCTGAAAAATTCGATCACGAAAAAGGCTACAAGTTTTCTACCTACGCAACTTGGTGGATACGTCAAGCCATTACCAGGGCAATCGCCGATCAATCGCGCACTATCCGCCTGCCGGTTCACCTTTACGAAACCATTTCGCGGATCAAAAAAACTACCAAACTCCTGTCTCAGGAAATGGGTCGCAAGCCTACGGAAGAAGAAATTGCTACCCGCATGGAGATGACGATCGAGAAGTTGCGGTTCATTGCTAAGTCCGCACAGTTGCCCATCTCTCTAGAAACTCCGATCGGCAAAGAGGAAGACTCACGTCTGGGAGATTTTATTGAATCTGACGGGGAAACACCAGAAGATCAAGTCTCGAAAAACTTGCTTAGGGAAGACTTGGAAAGCGTTTTGGATACTCTCAGCCCCCGAGAACGAGATGTACTGCGGCTGCGTTATGGGTTAGATGACGGACGGATGAAGACCTTGGAGGAAATTGGTCAAATCTTTAACGTCACTCGTGAGCGAATTCGCCAAATCGAGGCTAAAGCCCTGCGGAAGTTGCGCCATCCTAACCGCAACAGCATCTTAAAAGAATATATCCGCTAGAGTAATTTGCTAGCATCACCCAAAAGAGTGATTCGCACTCTTTTTTTTGGGGGGGAGACCCCCCGCCCCGGTTTGAGTTATAGCGGTTAAATTTTGTGCTGCTAACTGCCCGGAGCAAGTGGCTATTTGCTGCCCAAATCCCGCTGCCAAAAATTAGGGAGTCCATTACGGAACTCCCAAACTTTGCAGTGTCACCAAATTCTTAACTAGAAAATTACATCAGACCCCAAAAGTGCAGCAGGCCTTGACCGGAAACCAATTCGATGATGACAGCGGCAGAGAAACCAATCATCGCCAAACGACCGTTCCAATTTTCGGCTCCCTCGCTAAAGCCCCAGTTCCAAGCGTTGCGTTTTTGTTCTTGCATAGTGCGAACTCCTTTCGTTAACTTTTGTAAGTAAGGCTTATGTAAATAAATATAACATTAACTTGAAAAAAGTACGAACCTGTGAAAGTGATATCGGTAACAAGGGTCGATCGACCTTGATGATTTTACCTAACAGGAAAAATAGCCAACTCTGTATCAGGATCGAACAAGTGAATTTTGTCATGGGCGATGGCCAACCAAAGCTCCTCGCCAACTCGGATCGATCGCTCAGGAGGAACCCGCACTTGCATCCTCACCGCCGGAGCATCCGTCAAACAAACCCCCAAATAAGTTTCGTGTCCCAAAGCCTCTACAATTTCCACTTGTACCGAAAGATTTTTGGTAGCCGGAGGGTTAATGCTCAGATGTTCCGGCCGAATGCCCAAAATTAGCTTTCGCCCGTCATACTGTTGTAGACTTTTTGCCCAAATATCGGGTAAAGTAAAGCGAAATTGCGGGTGAGAAATCAACAGCGGAGCACTAAATTCCACCGACAAAAAATTCATCTGCGGAGAACCGATAAACTCAGCAACAAACAAATTAGCCGGCTTATTGTAAAGCTCTAGAGGTCGAGCTACTTGCTGAAGCTGGCCTCTATTCATAATAGCAATCCGATCGCCCATAGTCATCGCCTCAGTTTGGTCGTGAGTCACATAAATAGTTGTAGTTCGCAACTGTCGCTGCAACTGCACAATTTGCGATCGAGTTTCCGCCCTCAATTTCGCATCAAGATTCGATAACGGTTCGTCCATCAAAAAAACTTCAGGATTTCGAGCCATCGCCCTACCCAAAGCTACCCGCTGCTTTTGCCCTCCCGAAAGTTGTTTCGGCAAGCGACTTAAAAGAGATTCTATTTGCAATAATTCAGCTACCTTCAGGACTCGTTCTCCTACGGCCTTTTCCCGTTCCGATAAATAGCGCAAACCCGGAGGCAGCTTGCGAGTCGCTCCTCCTAAAAAGTCCTCAAACAAAAGATAAATAAGAGGATTTTTAAAAGAATTAGAAGCTAAATAATTAATAACCTCTTCTACTTTCTTGCTGATTCCTTCTGCATTCTGGCTTGTTCCTTCTCTTCCTCCTTCTGCCTTCTGCCTTAGCTCTTCTTCCATCTTTCGTCTTCCATCTTCCGTCTTCCGTCTTTCATCTTCCGTCTTCCGCCTTCCTTCTTCCTTCTTCCTTCTTTGGTCTTTCTCCCTTTCCGAGCGGCGCAATCCAAAGGCGAGATTATCGTAAACTGTTAAGTGAGGATAGAGAGCATAATTTTGAAATACCATAGCGATATCTCGGTCTTTAGGAGGCAAATCGTTAACCAGCCGATCGCCCACCCAAATATTGCCGGCAGTCAAAACTTCCAAACCGGCGATCGATCGCAGCAAAGTGCTTTTTCCGCAGCCAGAAGGGCCCACCAGCACCATGAACTCCCCGTCTTCGACCGTTAGGTTAATGCGCCGCAAAACGCTGTTAGACGCAGGGCGATCGGCTATAGGCGAGACATTTTCTGCGACAGTGTTTGCTTCTTTTTCCTGTTCTCCTTGGCGGAGAGGAAAACTTTTGTAGATATTTTCTAATACAACTTGCGCCATTAAACAATTTTAGATTTTAGATTTTAGATTTTAGATGGGGGAATTGGGAATTGGGAATTGGGCATAGGGCATTGGGTCTTGGTAATTGAGATATTCAAGGAAGGAGGAAGTTGGGGAACGAGCAGTGTACAGGATTTAAATGATTTAACGGATGGATGTTGAAGTCAGAAGTCAGAGGTCACAAATCAGATTAATGCCCCATGCCCCATGCCCCATGCCCCATGCCCCATGACTATTGACTATTGACTATTGACTGCTGATAACTTTGATGATTCTTTCACCTGGATTTAGGTCAAAAACTCGATCGCCTGCAGCATCTTTCCCCCAAAAAGCTATAGCATCAATAGTCGATCGCAGCACGCGGCCAGAATTAGTAAAAAGTTTGACATCCGTACCCGGAACAGCCTGCAGCAAGCCAACTAAAGCATCTTTAGGCTCTGAGAAACGAAAAGCTTGAGTGCCAATTTCGCCCCGGTTAGTAAGTCTGACAGAACCTGCAGGCATTCGTTTTGCCCAACCCAACTCGGAAAATAGCACCAGACTGTCGTCCGGGTAGAGAGTGATGCAGCCCACCAACTGTTCCTGCTTCCGCAACCTGGTTACTTGAGAACCCTGGGCCGCGCGGCCCATTGGCGGCAGTTGTTCGTCATCAATCTCAAACCGGAGGACTCGGCCTCCTGAAGTTGCGATCGCCACTTGCTCGCCGACTTTAGCCAGACTCGCACAGCGCAGCCGATCGTCCTCCTTGAGTTTAACAACAGTAACGCCACGATTAGTCAAATCAGCAAATTCCTGCATCGGCAAGCGCTTAATTTTTCCTTGCTGAGTCAGAGTTACTAAATCTGCCGCTTCCGAATTTCCCGGCAAAATAAAATGTGCAACTGTGATTTCGGACAAAGCGCGACCGGCACTTTCTTTAGTAGCACTCGGCGACAACAAACTAACGATCGGCGTTCCCCGGTCTTTGGCGCTACTACTAGGAATATCGGCCACTTTCAACGGGTAAGCTTTGCCGTTAGGAGTTAAGATGACCAAAGTGCGATCGGTTTTCGTCAGATTTGCCGTCACAATAAAATCTTCATTTTTTTCTAAAGCTGAAACCGATTTTTCGCGACTTTTCGAGCGTGGCTTTTCCCCTGTCGGCAAGCGTCGCACGTACTGCTTGTGCGAAAATTCAACAATAGTTTCCTCTGGCTCAAGAACGGGCAATAAGTTAGGCTGAATCGTTGCCGGTGACAACTGCTTCACCCCAGAATTTTTCTTACCAGCAAATTGTGATTCGGCGTTTGCTGCGCGTGCAGTTCCATTGGCGAATTTAGTGCGGCGGGGGTCGGCGTACTTGCGTTTTAGCGATCGAAATTCCTTCTTTAAAGCCTTCAAAAGTTCGCGCCTGTCGCTCAACAACCGCTGCAATTCTTGAATATTAGCCATCAACTCATCAAACTCAGACTGCAAATTTTGCCTTTCCAAACCAGTCAGCCTACGCATCGGCATCGCCAAAATCGCATCAGCTTGACTTTCGCTCAAATTGAGGCGAACTTGGAAAGTTTGCTTAGCAGTAGAGCCGTCAGGAGAATTTCTGAGAATGTCGATCGCGGTATCAAGATTTGTCAAAGCCAACATTAAGCCTTGGACAATATGACAGCGGCGTTCAGCAGCCTGCAACTCGTAATTGTAGCGGCGGGTAAGAGTAACTTCCCGGAAATCCAGAAATTCCTGCAACAATTGTCTGAGGGTCAACTGTCGGGGTTGACCGTTGACAATTGCCAGCAAAATCGCGCCAAAATTTGTTTGCAGGTCAGTTTGTTGGTAAAGGCGAGCCAGAACCGCTTCTGGGGTAAATTCCCGCTTGAGTTCAATCACAACTCGAATCCCTTCGCGATCGCTCTCGTCACGCAAATCAGAAATACCGTCGAGGCGGCCAGCATTGACCAACTCCGCCACCTTTTCAATCCAAGCCGCCTTATTTACCTGAAACGGAAACTCCGTCACCACGATCGCCGTTTTAGTACGCACCTTGCGATTACCTGGCACCTCTTCCACCCCGGCCACACCCCTGACCGCAATGCTGCCTCGACCCTTAGTGTAGGCGTCAACAATGCCCTCTGTAGCGACGATTTCCCCTCCGGTTGGAAAATCAGGGCCCGGAATCAGTTCTATCAACTTCTCATCCGATAGTTCCGGGTTTTCAATCAAAGCAATTAAACCGTCTACCACCTCCCCCAAATTGTGCGGCGGAATATTAGTTGCCATCCCCACAGCAATGCCCGTACAGCCATTGAGTAACAGAAACGGCAACTGAGCAGGCAGCGCCGTCGGTTCTTGCTGGGAACTGTCAAAGTTAGCAGTAAAATCAACAGTTGCATCGCCGACTTGGGTTAGCATAGCTTCGTGGGCGATCGGTGCCAGCCTCGTTTCCGTATAGCGCATAGCAGCCGCCGGATCATTGTCCACCGAACCGAAATTGCCGTGACCCGCCAGTAAAGGATACCGGCTCGAAAACTCCTGAACCATGCGTACCAGAGCGTCGTAAACCGATTGGTCGCCGTGGGGGTGATATTTTCCCAAAACATCTCCAACTACCCGGGCGCACTTACGGTAAGGTCGGTCTGGCGTCAGACCGAGTTCGTGCATCGCATATAAAATTCGACGGTGAACAGGTTTTAAACCGTCGCGGACATCAGGCAAAGCTCGCCCGACGATCACACTCATGGCATATTCGAGGTACGATTGCTGCATCTCGGCGTGCAGAGGCGTAGAAATTACTTGCCCGGAAAGTAGGTTGAGTTGTTTAGCCATGAGTCTTTGTGTCCGTTAATTCCTGAGTGAAAACAGCCTCTGTCAATAATGCCGAGGTTCCCTGTCTCGATTGAAAAGCCTTTGCCGCAGGCGAACCGAAAGTTCGACCCAACCGCCCAGTTGAAGAATAAAAATAAACTTAACTTGTGAAAGCAGAATCAGAGTCCCGAAGACGGGCAACACTTGCCTCTTACTCTCCACTCTTACCCTAACCTCTATGTTGCCTTCATTTGTGCCTACCTGTCTATTTACCTTCTGCCGTGAGAAGATTGATTCACAGGAGAACACGGAATGCCCAAAACTCAGAACCTAGTGAGGCTTTAGCTTTTCCTAGGAAAGCGTCACGAGGGACTTGAGTCCCCGTCAATCCATGATAGAATTTAATTGCAATTAGGAATAACCATCTACACGAAGAAATATTTTATTCAGGAGAAACCCCAGATTGATCTCGTCTCAGTACAGCCGTAGCGTGGATCAAGCAGCAATGGTAGACGATCGAGCTTACCGTGTTTTGGCAAGCGTGATGGACTCCGAAAGTATTAAAAAAGAAAAGTAAGCGGAATTGGAATACGTCTGGTACTGGTACTTGTTCTGATCGTGTAGAGGCGACTGGACTATGAGTGAAGTCCAAGTTTTGGGCTTATTGAACCATAGAGCGTGGCCGTGACTCGCTGAGAGTGTCAAAAATGCCGATATTTATGAATTCATCAGTCAAAAGCTCTCCTGGCGATATCTCCTAGTCTGACATCCCCTTGATGAACGCAAGCGTCGATATTTTCAGCCGTTTTGAGGGGTTAAAACTGAGTATTAGGAATCTCCAACAATCCCCGCTAGATTCGCTACTTCAAAGGCTGTGGCGACGGGAGTATGTGAATAAACATGGCTTGATTATAATGAGCAAGAAGGAAAATAATTATCACACATTCCCGACTCTAATCCCCGTTCACAAAATAATGCAACTGTAGGCCCGTGTTCCAAACTGATATCCAGTCAATCAGTTCCCATCTAAAATCTAAAATCTAAAATCTAAATTCTAAATTCTAAAATGGTAGAAGCCGGAGGCTTTACCGAAAGAGAGGATATTATAAGTCCAGGACGCACGGGTAGTCAGAAACCCGGTTTTTTCATAGAAATAGTTCGTTATAGCCGACCGAAACGAGCAAAAGCTGGGTTGCGAGGCGCCGTCCCTGCCTCCTAGATTGTACTAGAAACCTGCTACCTGAGAATCTTGAGGCTCTCACGAGTGCCAGGTCTAGTTATAAAAAACAACTAAACTGTCTGTGTGTAGTAGTCTAAATGATGGTACTGGATGCTTCTAGGCATCTGTAAACCCTCTCACAGCTAGTGGCTCAAGGATATACATACGGGTTTTGCAGGGTTCCCGGCTGATGGCGCTAAAAACTCTGCATTTTTGACGGGGAATGTAGTCCCCGTGTCGTGTTCCTCTTTGGACTAAAGTCACAAAGTTTCTATACTTCCCATATTTATTTATGAAAACCGTTCTGATTGTAGAGGACGATTTGGTTAATGCTCGGGTTTTTTCCAAAATTCTGACTAAGCGGGGGGGCTTAGCCGTGAAGCACACGGAAAATGTTGAAGAGGTGATGCAGATTGCTGCCAACGGCGAAGCTGATTTGATTTTAATGGATGTGTCTCTTTCGCGCAGCGTGTACCAGGGCAAATCTGTTGACGGGATTAAGATTACTCAACTCCTCAAAGCTGACCCACAAACGGCATCGCTGCCGATTATTTTGGTGACTGCTCACGCGATGGCTGGTGATAAAGAAACATTTCTGGATCAAAGCGGTGCCGACGGTTACATCTCTAAACCTGTGGTAGACCATCAAGAGTTTGTTAATCAAATCAAGGCTTTGCTGCCTGATTGAGTGAACCATATATGCAGAAGGAAGAAGGAAAAAGGAAGAAGGAAGAAAGAATTGTTTGTTTAAACCAACAAACAATTAAAACTCTAGAATTACAAAGTTTGCTTAAACTCTGAATCTTCCTTCTTCCTTCTTCCTTTGGATGTCTCATCGCACAATGCTATGAGTTCGGACTGTTAATTAGTGAGGATAATTTGAGATTTTTCAAGTCATGAAATCGCAGTGTGCGTTGCGGCGAGGAACCAAATTATCCTCAGCGATCGCAACGCTGTTCACTCATTCATGCAATCTCAAAACTATGATTAGTCTTCGTCCTCATCGAAGTCAAAACCGATATCATCATCATCGTCAACATCAGGTCCCAAGGCATCATTCTCAGTCTCAGCGACAAAATCGTCCTCATCAACCTCAACTTCCTCAAAATCCTCATCAGGCTCAAGATCAGACGGGCGCCCGATCTCAAAACCGCTCTCGATCGTATAAGCACGGCGCGCAGTACGGTCATCAAGTACCACATCCTCCTGTAAATCGTGGATGTCGTCATCAAACACAGCACCATCAAAACCCGCATCCTGGACCCCAGCATCCTCATAGGCATTGAACCCAGTACCGGCAGGAATCAGGCGGCCGATAATCACATTTTCCTTCAGCCCCCGCAGCCAGTCAGACTTACCTTCGATCGCAGCCTCAGTCAACACCCGCGTAGTCTCCTGGAACGAAGCAGCAGAAATAAAGCTATCAGTATTCAGCGAAGCCTTAGTAATCCCCAGCAACACCGGAGTATAATCCGCCGGCGCTCCACCAGTAATTGACATCGCCTCATTCACCTGCTCAACCTGCCGCAATTCTACCAACTCGCCGGGGAGCATAGTAGTATCGCCGCCATCTTCCATCCTGACTTTGTTGGTCATCTGGCGGACAATCACCTCGATGTGCTTATCAGAAATATCCACGCCCTGA
>NZ_JAUPTE010000085.1:0-26889 GCF_036701705.1 Microcoleus sp. w1-18aA5
GCCCGTCCAAAAAGGACGGGCGGGACGCCCATCCCACAATAACAATTAAAATTGTAAGTTATTTAATTCGCGATCCTTACTGAGCAAGGCTATATCTTGTCTACAAATCAAATAGGATTGCTATATCAAACTATAGCAATCCAGAAAATTTAGCAATTAGATGAATTTGACATCTAACTAAAGGTAGATTGATTTTATATTAATTTAAAAAAATTACCGCGTTCGCAGCACAAAAATTTAGCCATCCAAAAACTCATCAGCCATTTCTAATTGCGAGATTGCATAGCGGGCGACAGCCAAACTAACTCTGGCTTGTTCTATTTCCGACAATTGGGCCCAAGGTCTTGTAGTAGCCATGACTAATTCCCCCCCTTCCGAATCAACATCTCGCATGGCATAAGCCAAAGGACGTGCCAACACCTGCAAATCTTCCTCAGCCCACTGAGGCAAAATATCTAAGACGCACTCTACCATTTGGTCAGCTAAAGATTGATACTTAACAGTGGCGTTTTGCACGCTTTGAGCGATGCTGGCCAGAAAATCTTGAGGAACGCGAGCAAATTTCTCGCGCAAAGACTTGTGCAGAGCAGTGGTCAGCCAAACTTGTTCTAATTGCAAAAATAAAACTTGCGACTTCAGGGCAATATCGCTGTCGCTGAAGGAATCAGATAGCGCAAATTCCTGCTCTAGGCCAGCTAAATAAGATTCGGATTCAAGCTGTGCAGGATTCCAGGGATAAGCAACATCAGTCTGAACAATTGTGGCGAGAAGTTCCATCTGGGCTTGAGTTTGTGAGTCGCGAAAATATTCAGAATCAGTAGATTGGGTAGCCATGATGTAATACCTAGGTGGGAAAAGGAAAAGACAGAAGGGGGACTGTGCCAAGAGCTAGTTGCGAGCTATCAGTGGTGAGTAACTCTTTTAAATTCAGACTGGACACTCAACGCCCAGAACTTTGCTGTGCCAGTAGCCGCTTGCCTTCATTAGCTACACCCGCACCTTAATTCGTTCCGCAATCAGTCTCACTGTACCCCGAAGTTTTAGGAACCTCAATAGTGAACTCAAAAATCTGACCTTGAGAACTGCCAAATTTTAGCTGAGTCCCGCTGCGTAGCAGAAATTCTTGGTGGTGAACTCTCTGCCATCCCTCAGATCCCAAAACTAGAGTCCCGTAGCGAGAAAAATCGCGCAGGAAGTAGCTAGCTTCTTCCCGGCTATCTCCGATAGTGTTGCGGCAGAAAATCTCGGCGTGTTTTTGAGAAACCCACTGTTCTCGAATCACTACGTCATTTTCTTCCCAGCGTCCGACTCGAACCATACCTGCGCGAATCGGCCAAACCTGATTAATCGATTCGGTGGATTTGGCATTTGGTCGATCGCGCCCCCGCAAATAAGCACAAGACGGCAACCGTCCCAACCAAGTAGAAGAATTTAAAGGCAACTCAGTTTTGAGGTCATCTACCGGCTCAGTTAGCTGACCGTCAAACTCAGGGTGCATATACAGCACAGGCAGCGTCCAAGCCGGTTGATTGAACTTGTAGAGCGTTAGTAACTGCTGTCTGGCGACGGCGACTGCCCGATCGATCGACATCCGTCCGGCCAAAGCTTGGGCAAAAGTTTGGATAAAACTCCGGGCCTCGCGATCGGCGATCGAGTCCCGCATCCCCAACACTGCAGGCACCCCGTGATGAATCAGTACCTCAGCCAAACTGCTGCGGGCGATTGCCTGTTGCTGACCGTTAGTTGAGTGCAGCCTCTCCACCGCCGGCTGAGCTCCCCAGCAGGCATTAAACACCGCCAGAGTCACGCGGCACCGAACTAAAACCTGAGCCAGTTCAGTCCCATTAATTGCCGTTTCCGGCCCCAAAAACAGCAAACCGCCGTCGGGGCCCGGTATCCCGTGGCCGGCGTAAAACAGAATGTTGTAAGCTTGCGTTTCCAGCCGAGAAATGAGTTCCGCCGGGGTAGGTTCGATCAGAGTATCGACGCGAGTCGGAACGCTGATGTCAAAATATTTGTCACTGTCGTCGGTTTGAAAAGCACTTTCCAGAACGCCAGCTAAGGCGAGTGCTTCTTCTCCCAACTGCAAATGACCGTTATTACTCTTGGAAAATTGAGAATTAGCACCGCCGCCGGTTTCTGCTTGTCCCAAAACTAGCAAAATGTTGAGCGACTCCGCAGGCTGCAGGGGTGGCAAAGGTTCAACATTGCTGGTAGTTCGGCTGAACAGCAGTTGCTGCGACAGAGAAATTGCCGGTTGACCGGCTTGAGGCTGCATAATTTCCCAAGGTAAAGCAATTAAATACGGTTCGCGCAAGTCTACGCGCACTCGGAGGGGTAGATTTTGCCCGATCGCGATACCTTTACTTTCCTGGAGACTACCCTGAATCGGCCCTTCAAACAGCCACTGCCAAAGATTAATCCCCAAATGCTGCATCAGGCGACTGCTGTAGCTTGCCGGTGGCCGAGGCGGATGCAGATCCCCCTTGTTGCCCCACCCCCGTTGACCGAGGTGGAGCGGCACAGAGGGCGTCGCTGGAGCGAGGTCTAGCGACTGAGGGCTTCGTTGTTCAGTTTCTGCCAGTATATTCTGGTTGTTTTCTGGCGAGACGAAACTGCCATCAGGATTTAGGGGCAATTCGTGAATTGTCCCGGAGGGCGAAAACATTTCCTGCCAAGCTTTCCAAGATTGGGAGAGGGTATCGGGCCACATACAGTCGTGGTGAACGTACCCGCTGGGATAAGGAGCTTGTAGAACCCAAGTGGCAAAATGGTTTGCCCCAGCGGTTCTCAGGCGAGCGATCGCTATACTGAGGCAAGGACTTTCAGGGCGCGCCATTCACAACTACCGACTCTGGATATAGGGTTGAATTGAGTTTCTCTATTTGTAGTTTATCGGGTTTGGGGTGCGATCGAGTGCGTGAGATTGCTTTGGCAGTTTTTACTTTTACTTAGTGCCCAAAAAATTATCTATATTAGGTAAATCTACCCAAGTTCCCGTAGCATTCGACTCCTGGGTCAAATCCATCAACAACTGCGAGTAAACCCCTTCCCTCAGCGACGGTATCAACGATTCGCCCGCATCTATTGCCTCTACCCACCTATCTACTACTCGAATAAACGCTGCAATCCTCCCGTCTGGATATACTTGAGGAAACTCCAATCTTTGAGGAATTTTGATTTCAGCTAAAGGTTCTCCACCTTGGGAACCCCACAAGCGAAAGCCGTGGACGTAATCTTGCTGGTTGTCGCTTCCTAACACCAACGTACCCTTACTCCCGTATATTTCCACCCAGTGTCCCCGCCCTTGATAAGTAACAGAACTCAAACAAACTTGACAAGGCGTTCCCCCGGCTAATTCCAACATCAACGTGCACGAATCATCTGCATCAACTAATTTTAATTTTCCCGAATCATTCGGATCGGGCCGCCGCGAAATTCCTGTAATCAATTGCCCAGAGAGCCTTTGGGGCGGGCCGAACAGCCAGCTAATATAATCAAAAACGTGAGAACCAGTCGCGCCCAAAACTCCGCCCCCTCGATCTTTTTGCGCGTACCAATTCCAAGGGCGACTCGCATCAGCGCGGCTCGAAACCAGCCAATCAATCTTAATTAAACGCTTTTCTCCCACATATTCTGCTGCCAATAATTCTGCTAGCATTTGCCATGCGGGGATGAAGCGAAACTCAAAGTCCATTGTGGCAATTGCTCTGGAACCACCATTTTTAAAATCGGTTGGAGATTCGTTGTTTGCCAATCGGTAAAGTTCCCTGGCTTCATTTGCTGTCAGGGCTGTGGGTTTTTCTAATAATAAATGCTTGCCTGCTTCCAAGACGGTTTTTGCCATTTCATAATGCAAAAATGGCGGCGTGGAAATGCTGACGCCCGCCACTTCTGGGATAGCTACTATATCGGCGATCGAGTCGCAAGCGTAGGGGATATTGTGGGTAGAGGCGATCGCCTTTGCTTTGTCTAAATTCCGGTGGTAAACAGCCACAACCTCTGTCCGGTGATGGGCCTGGAATCCGGGAAGGTGTACTTTTTGACCGAAACCGGTACCGACTACTGCAACGCCAATTTTTGACATAATTTAATAATTGTTAATTGTTAACTGTTGACTGTTGACTGTTGACTGTTGGCTGTTGGCTGTTGATAGTTGGCTTTTGGTAGTTGGTAGTTGGTAGTTGTTAGTTGTTATTTGTTATTTTTTAGCTGCGACCAATAACTAATGACCAATAACTCATAACTCATAACTCATAACTCATAACTAATGACTAATGACTAATGACTAATGACTACTGACTAATGACTACTGACTACTGACTCACTACCCATTCAATTACTTGTTTGCCCAAACTAACCCCGTCAAACAAGTCAATTTCTCTGATCCCTGTAGGGCTGGTGACATTAACTTCTGTCAGATAACCGCCAATGATATCAATGCCGACAAAGTACAGTCCGTCCCGTTGCAGCACGGGTTCTAACTGAGTGCAAATTTCCAGTTCGCGATCGGTAATTTCTGTTTTTGCGACTCGGCCGCCGACGGCCATGTTGCCGCGAAATTCATTGCCGGTGGGAATGCGGTTGATAGCACCGATGGGCTTGCCGTTCAACAATATAATCCGTTTATCTCCCTCTTTTGCTTCCGGCAGATAAGTCTGAACCATCACTGGAATTTGCCCTTGTTGAGTGCTAATTTCGACCAGGGAGTTGAGATTGCGATCGCCCGCTTCCAAAAACAAAATCCCCTCGCCAGCTTTGCCACCCAAGGGTTTAAGAACTGCTGCTCCTTTTTTCTCAACAAATTGCCGAATTACCTGCTTGTTTTGAGAAACAATTGTCTCAGGAATCGCTCCCTCAAATTGCAAAGCATACATCTTTTCATTCGCCGCCCGCAATCCTTTGGGACTGTTAACTACCAAAGTTTTAGCCGGATCGATGCCGTCTAGAAGGTAAGTAGCGTAGAGGTAAGGAATGTTGACTGGGGGATCTGTCCGCATAAATACTGCGTCCATTGCTTCCAGAGGCTGCAAAGTAGGCTGTTCTACCTCGTACCAAGCCTCAGCCGCCTCCCAGCGTCCATCTACCACTTTTACTGGGGTGAGGGCTACCCGACTTAGCATTGCCCAAGTTTTGCCGCCGATGACGCTTAATTCGTTGGCTTGAGTTGCCCAGACTTCGTGACCCAACTCTTGAGCGGCTTCCATCAGCGCTACGCTGGTATCGTGTCCTGGAATTAGTCGCGCGAGGGGATCGATGATGAATGCAAATTTCATTGTCAATTAAAATTAAGAATTGGTCACAGGAAAATTTGGGCTAACGGAAAATTCGACAGGGAATGCCTCATTTTGCTGCTAGCAGCGGATCTAGCAGGCCTTGAGTATCGAGTTTGTGGATTTCGTCGCAGCCACCTATGTGTTGGTCGTTAATGAATATCTGGGGCAGGGTGCGGCCTCCGTTGGCTCGATCGCTCATTTGAGCCCGTGCTGCTTCATCTCCGTCGATCGCGTACTCTGTAAAATCAATCCCTTTTCGTTTCAGCAGTGCTTTAGCACGAATGCAAAACGGGCAGGTTCTCCAAGTGTAAATTTCTACTTTAGGGGTCATGGGACGCTCAAACAATAACAATATTTTTTAATTGTAATCTTAACCATAGTGCGGACTGTTTTTAGTTCCTAGGCTGAAACCCTGGATTTTTCGTTGGTAGCCAACTTGCCTTGGAGCCTTGAAACCCTTATTCTACGGTTGCCTATAAAAAACTGTCCGAAGGATTGATCTTAACCAATCTTATTTTAATTTTTATATTTTAATTTTTATTATATATAGCAACATGTAGCAACCTTATCTTTTACACCGGAGGTTATTCACTGCTGAAACCCTTGCCGGGAAGTGCATTTGCCTTCTTCTTTTTTTTTACCCTGACTGAAGTCGCTATCGCTTTCTTCCTTCAACATCCGGCTCTATTTGCAGCGCACAACCGAAGCGAGGTGTCAAGTTATTTTTTATACAATTTTTTATTTTTTATATAAATTTAAGTAAACAAATACCCATGCTTAAAAAAACGGAGACATTGTAAAGGCAAACAGGTTGGTCATCAGCCTGCCTAGCGCTGCGGACCAACCTGCTTGTTTCGCTTTCTGCACGAACAGATCATTCCTGCACCTGTTAGTAGGACTGCGATCGCAGTACCCGGTTCAGGAATAGAAGTTGAGCTTCTCGAAGGTGTGATGTATATTTGGGACAAACTCCCCTCGGTCGCTAATTGCGGGTCGGATGTCGTTGCTGTTGATGTCTGGCTGGAGGCACAGGCAGTAGAATAATTTCCCGGACCGCAGACATCTACTGCTGCTGCCGGAGGGGCGGCAGCTAGATAGTAAAACGCTGTTGCCATTGTGGCAGAGAGTCCAATTGCTAGTTTTGCCAGTGGCGTACACATAACTATTTAGTTAAACAGTGGTAAAATCGAAAAATAGAAATAGTCCTAGAGATTAGCGCTGTACGACGGGCAAGGATTTTAGAGTTCTTACAATAAATGGATGTATTCTCTCGCGGACGCCTGTAAAAGATAGTATAGCGCTTGAGATGAGTGCCCAAACACTTTAATAATATTATTCTCTTTCACCTTGACATTCCGTACCGTGGTTGGACCAGAGTGAAGCAACATCTTTTTGCAACCTCTGAAGCAACAGCCTTTACAGCCATTAACAAAGAGTCTTTTTACCTTGACCGCGGTCTCGGGCAATTATTTATTTAACCGAGCGCAAAATAGAGATGCTGTATTGTACTTTGCAATGCACAATCTGACTACTCTTTTATAATCTCATAGTTCGACTAGATCTGTCCTCAGTATATGTACGTATATTCCCCGATGTCAACTATTCAAAAGGAATATTTAAGTATTTACCGAGGGTAGAGGACGTATTGAATGAGCTGAACAAGTCTGTCGCGGAGAGTTTCCATCCCAAGACCTTTGGCGGCCGAAATAAATACTGCTTGAGGAAATTCTTCTCGGGCGAGGGCGAGAGTCTCTCCATCTACGGCATCGATTTTGTTAAAGACTACAAGGGCTGGGCCGGGAGTTACGGGCATATCTGTCAAAATATTCATGACCGATCGAATTTGGCTCTGCCACGCGGGATGGGAGAGATCGACGAGGTGCAGCAAAGCATCGGCGTCAGTGACTTCTTCCAGGGTAGCCCGGAAAGCGTCTATCAAGGCGGGGGGCAGTTCGCGAATAAAGCCCACTGTATCTGTGAGGACGATCGACAGGGGTTCCCTGGTGACAGTGCCGGGAATGGTCAACCGCCGAGTTGTAGGGTCGAGGGTGGCAAATAACTGGTCTGCGGCATAGACTTCGGAATTTGTGAGCAGGTTGAGCAGAGTCGATTTACCCGCGTTGGTGTAGCCCACGATCGCCACTGAGGGTACATCGTGATGATGGCGGTTCTGCCGCAGCCGGAAGCGGTGCGCCAGCAGTTGATTTACTTCTTGCTGCAACCGAGAAATGCGTTTGGCGATCGTCCGCCGTTCGGTTTCTAGCTTGGTTTCCCCTGGGCCTCTGGTACCGATGCCGCCACCCTGTCTCGACATTGCCTGACCGCGACCTCTGAGCCGGGGCAGGGCGTACTCTAGCTGAGCGAGTTCGACTTGCAATTTACCCTCGCTCGATCGAGCTCTTTGGGCAAAAATGTCGAGAATTACCTCTGTTCGATCGACGACGCGGATACCTATCTGAGTTTCCAAGTTCCGTATTTGTGCCGGCGACAGGTCGCGATCGAATACAACGAGGTTAGCGCTAACCGTCTGAGCTGTGAGGGAGATTTCCTGAACTTTGCCTTCGCCGACGACTGTCTGCGGATTGGGGCGCGATCGTTTTTGGCGCACGGTTTGCAGAACCTGACCCCCGGCGCTTTCAACCAGCCGCGTGATTTCTGCCAGGCCGTCCTCAAACTCCAACTGAGTCATGTGCTGAGTCATTACACCTACCAACAGCACTTTGTCTTGGTCTGCATCGACCTGCTTAGCGACAAACTCTGCTTGAAAGTCTGCTTCGAGTCCTTCCACCAAATCCAGAAAGTCTTGGTCGGCGAGCTCGTCCAAATTCAGCGGTTCTGATATTTTCCAGGGAAAGTGTGGAGTTTGAATTAGTGACTTGGGAATTGAAGGCTCTTCTATTTCATCAGTTGCATCTGGTTCTAACTGAGCGCTCAAAACAGAGAACTCAAAATTTGGCTGGTTTCCCTGGGGTATCAGGTGAGCGAGATAAGTTTCTTGGATGTAACCAGTCGCACCGCCCCCGCGGCGCTGAAATCCTCCGCCGGTCAGTGTCAGCCAAACCAGGGCGTCGAGGCGCTGAATTGCCATTGCTGTGAGGGCTGCTTCGCTTGGGGTTTCTGGCTTCAGGTGGGTGGCGATGCAGCGAATGCCGCTGAGGCGACCTCCCCCGTAGCGGGGCAGTTCTAAGGGCGCAATCTGCGTTTGCCGCGGTGTACCCACGCCGACGCGAATTACTTGTCCGCGGCGGTTGATGTAGGTGCAGATTGGTTTGTCTATTTCCGTGCTGATGGCGGCGACGCGCTGGGCGAATTCTGCAGTGGTGATGCGATCGCCCGGTAGTCGCTGGTGGTAAAGCTTTTCGAGTTGCTTGAGCTGGCTGGACTTTAAACCTTGAAGATGGCCGTAGATGGTTTCGATAACTGTTTCTCCCGATCGATCTGTTTATCTCCTATTTTAGTTAACTCAAGGGCGATCGTGTTCTGGTTTTAAGTTCCAATTTACTAAATTTTCTTGCCTCTATCAGAGCGCGGATTCAGTATTGTCGAGTCACCAGCGCCGTCGTTTGTCGCTACGGGGCGATGGAGCCTTTCACAGCGGCCCTCTCAACTTGCAGTTGTATTTAGTATTTACAGATACAGGCGATCGCTGAAAAAACTCGCGCAACAAAAGTTAACACTTTATTTTTTGTTTCAAAATCCTCCTTTAGACTTGTGTGTATCTTGAGCCTAGAGACAGATAGCAAAGCAGAAATTAGGTCGCTACCATGAGAAGCGAACATTGTTAAGGAATGTAAAAACATGGAAACTCGTCCTACTAACCTGCCTCCTACGGCTAATGCTTACAACGGCAAAGATCGGAATGCCTTCTTGTTTGGCTTCAACCCGCAAGCAGAACTTTGGAACGGTCGCTTAGCGATGATCGGTTTCTTAGCTTATTTGCTTTGGGATGCCGCTGGATATAGTGTTCTACGTGACATACTTCACTTTCTGCCTACCTACATTGCTCACTAATGACGAGCAGTCTTTCCTGTCTGGCAGCGTGACTAAATGCCGCCACTGCCAGACAGGCTAAAAGTTACAAATGGCAGCGACTATGGTTGTGTCCCTTTGTATCTTTCGTTACTTTTGAATGGCATTAAAAGACTTCTTGCTGTGATTCCATAATTACGGGTGGGGGCGCTGTCGCTGGCGCGGTGAATATTGATACCAACAGATATTTATTGCGTAAAGGCGATCGCCCCTGCTGTATTTTTGGCAAGAAATATCATCGAGCATTTCTGAATAGTTTATGAAAAATAGGAGCATCAACAATGATTAACTCAAATTTACTGGCAGTAGTAGCCTCAACAGTGACTGACACAGCATCAGGAAATTGGCAAAAGCCTCTGGTGATGTTTGTTTGCAATATCTTAGCATTGCTAGTTCTCAGCCGCCGAATTTGGTATCCCCACGTCGGGCCGAAAATGCCTTTGCCCTTCCCGTCTTTGTTCAACAATGTTAGCGTACCAGCATTTCTGGCTTGCATGAGCGCCGGTCATTTGCTGGGAACATTCCTGATTTTGACCCTCAACATCGACAAGTATTCTTAGGAGAAATTGCCTCGCTTTTGGGGTGATTTTTTGCTGCAATTGGTTTGTTAAAAGGCGGAGAAAAAATGGCAGGGGTAAGTGAAAAGCACTCACCCCTAATTTTAATTTTATATAGGGAGTGGCACAGAAATCGGTTGTTTTACCATCCACATTAGATCAGCTTACTATGCTTAAACCCTTCAAATTCGGCTGCAAAGCCCTCACCTTGGGGAGCCGCACACATTAACCCAACTTGAACGATTGGTGACTCAGTTAGATATGCCAGTCGCATCATTGAATAGTCTGACCCATTCAACGAGTATTGCACTTCCACCGTTTCAGCTCGGCGCTTTACCCGCAGCCACAGGGAAACAGGCGGCACTTCAAGTGGCATAACAGACCAATCCGAATAGTCTCGTGTCACAACCGCACTCACGTTTTGCACTCCCTCAACAAACTCAATACCGCACTTAAGCCAGATATTTTCGCTCTCTCTAATCATCAATCCTGCTTGATCGTAGAGCGATCGATAGCAACCAGTAATTTTGACTTCGGCTGTAAAGTCGCCTGAGACTTGACGGTAGTAAAAGTTGCCGTTATCGCGAATGAATCCGTAATGAGTTTGCCGCCAAAAGTCAGTCTTTGCGCCTGCGGTAATGTGGATAACATCGTTATCCTCATGCCATTGTAAAGGTTCGTTATACCATTGCATTGTTTCCATCTCCTGCTAACTTCCTCCAATTCCGTGCAGTACCAAATCCGCCAAAAAATGAGATAACATAGCGTATTCTAATCCCCAACGCCAGTAAAGAAAACCAAAGGGAATCCCTAACAGGGCATTCAGTGTAATGGTGCGGAGAATGACGATCGGGGTTAATGCCCAGACATTGGCAGCCGCAGGCAAATGACCCACACCAAACAGAATCGCCGCCGCCACAATTGCCAGCCAAAAAATCCATGTAGAGGGTTGCGGTTTGTCTCGCTCAAAAATCTTCCAAAGTAGCCACGCCATCAATGTCATACCGAACAGTCGCAGCAAGAGTTCTTCGGTGATGCCTCCGTAGAAGGAAGCTAATATGCGTTTCCAGAGAGCAATTTCTAGCGTTGTTGGAGTTGCCATTGGCGGCATCCAAGGTTGGAAAGCTAAACTCAATCCAATCAGGACGATTCCACCGATGCAGCCTACAATTAGCGCCGTGTTAAGGGCAGATTTAGATATTGGCGCGAAAGGCTGTCGATATACCAAAGCACGAGCTATGGGCGTATCAAGTCCGATCGAGTTACCGAGGTGAAGCCCAATCCAACAAAGGAGAATTAGAAAAATTCCGGTTTGCAGGGCGGAGGCGATCGCCAAAACAGGTAGCGGTGCAGGCAATTGACTTACTGCCGGATTGAGAGACAGCGCATAAGGGAACACCGCCAAGCTTCCCAAACTACCCAGAAACGCCCAGAACAATGCCAATCGGAAGTAATGATTTTTTGCAGTGTTAGCAGACATAATTTTTGAGAAAAAAACGCATCAATTACACTAAATCAGTCTTGAGTATTTGAAACATTAAAGCTCGATCGCATTTATGCAACTTGTCTCAGACGGAATATAGCCTCGGCTAAGGTGCTACAAAAGCTGGGAATGACGCAGGAAGGTAGCCAAAAACAGCGTGTTTTTCACCGAGGGCAGTTTGAAGAGCTCGAACTTTACAGTTTAGTCAAGGATCACAAGTGTTGAGTCTTGTTATAAAACTTTACTTCATTGCCGCTATTCCTCCTACACCCCCTAAATTTATCCGGTAAAAATCAGTTTTTCTTTCCCAGTTTGAGGATAGTGCTTATCTAGTAGATTTTTCTGTGGGCGACGTATGATTTATTATCTTAGCATTTCATATTTACCAAAGTTGCTGTGCAAAGCTTCAAGACGCTTGGCTTCGGCTGCTTGATTGAGCAAATAAGTTTCAATTTCTTGGGTGTTGGCATGATAGTAGGTGAGTGCGGCGTAGACTTGGGCGAGGGTGAGATGAGAAATGCGATCGCAAATCTCTTCAGCATTCAATCCTCGCTTGTACCAGGTTACAATCCGGCGAACGGTAACGCCTTTACCGAGGATGTGGGGACATCCACCATGCAGTCCGGGAGGGCGTGCAATGAGCGTACCAATGTCAATAGATATTACTGCGGTGATAAATTTTAGAATTTTAACTATACTCATAGTAGATGAAAACCCTATAGAGGCGCACTGGTTATGAACTGGAAAGCACACATTCACTCAAATCCTAAAATGCTGCTTGGCAAGCCTGTAATTAAGGGGACACGAATATCAGTGGAGTTCGTTCTAGGGCTATTTTCAGAAGGTTGGACGCAGCAACAAATTCTATAAAATTACCCAACGCTTAATGCTGAATCTCTACAAGCTGTATTTGCTTTCGCGGCGGAGTGCCTCAAAGTAGACGTATTTTACACGCCTTTACTGTTTGCTGAGGCAAGTTAATGCGGTTTCTGGCAAATGAAAATTTTCCACCCAGTGACTTAACCATTTCGACAGATGAAACTACCCAACGGAGATAAGGCACTGCTTGGCGACAAGCTTGAGCGATACTCACTAAATATGCAACATCCCAAGGGAAAAGACAAAGCCATCCTGTTTAGAAATCGATTGGGAATCACACTAGAAAACAAAGCTATTTTAGAAGTCGCTCTACTAGAATGTGCGGTCAATCAGGAGGCGGAAATTTACAAAACAGACAATTATGGAACCCAGTATGATATCAAATTTTTCATGACTACCGAAATAGGAAGCTCTTGGGTGCTGTCATGTTGGATGATTCGCACCGATGAAGACTTTCCCAGATTAACTAATACCTATCCTGTCAATAAGTGAGGATACTATAATGACGTTACACGAATATGATGTTGTTGCCTTGACCGCAGAAATTCAGGCCATCCATAAAGAAACCTCTGGGCCGATTTTGCTCCGGGCCGGACAAGTTGGCACTATTCTCATGAGCTTTGACGATCGCGCTTATCTAGTAGATTTTGCCGATGCTCAAGGCAATACCTATGCAATGGAAACCGTTCCCTCAGAAAAACTCATGCAACTCGTTTATGAGCCACTTCCTGCCTACGCCTAGCCTACAAATAATACTTTATAGAGTATTGAGTTGGAAGTGGCGATCGAGGAATTATTTCGCGGTGTGAGTTTGGGGCGATAAATGAAGTAAGCTATAGACAAAGGTTTCAAACAATTTTAACCAATGCCAGCATCCGTTGCTTATCTGTTTAACAGAATCACAGTGAACCCAAGACAATGTGGCGATCGTCCCTGCATCCGGGGAATGCGGATTCGAGTCATCGATATCCTAGAGTTGCTAGCTGCTGGTTTGAGTTTTGAACAAATTATCGAAGAATTGCCAGACTTGGAAGTTGACGATCTCAAAGCTGCGCTTCTCTATGCACTCCGCAAACTCGATCGTCCGGTTTTAGCCACATGACTATTTGGTTGAATTCTCATCGCTCGCCAGCAATTGATGTGTGGATTACTGGCTACCTTTGGTGAAATACATCAGCGATCTGCGGTATTTTTCTCTTCTATTGGGTATTGTACCGCAACTGCGATACAATTATAAGTTCGACTGCTAGATTTTCGTAAACTCGTAATCAGTTGATATATTTCGGGAATGTCTGAAAAAACTCTGCTAAGTGAAATTGTTCATTGTCCCCATGCACGAGAGTGTCAAGAAGATCTTTCTGTTGAAAATCCATGTCGTAAAATTGTTGACTCTCAAAATGCAATTGGGTTAGAAAAATTTCAAGTGCCTGAACCTTGGAGTGGACAGATAGAGCAAGCACCCATTCTCTTCCTGAGTTCAAATCCATCAATTGGCTCTGATGAAGATTACCCAACTTGGGATTGGTCATGTAGCGAAGTACACGATTATTTCAATTACCGTTTTGGAGGAGGACGTAAGCACTGGATCATTGATGGTACAAAATCCTTGCTAAAAGACGGGAAATATAGTCGCTCTACTCGATTTTGGGCAGCGGTTAGACAACGTGCGATTGAGCTACTTCAACGGAACGTTAGTCCAGGCATTGATTATGCGCTTACCGAGATAGTGCATTGTAAGTCTCGTGCCGAAACTGGTGTAGAAGAATCACAGGAGCAATGTGTGGAAGCCTACTTGTTGAGAGTTTTAGAACTAGCAAGAGCAAAAGTGATAGTGGTACTGGGGGCACGCGCAAAGCAAGTGATTCAAAGCCAATTCAATATCTCTACAGAAAATTCAATATCCGAGTTCGTTGAGATAGGGAATCGTGAAAGATTTTTTGCTTTTCTCCCCCATCCAAATGCTCGGACTCACCGTTCTTTTGCTAAGTGTTTACAGGGTGATGAACTTGAAAAGTTACGCGCTTTTTTGCGGTAGCATCAAAATACGGCAAGAGATGCGCGCACTCGAACAACGCCAATGCACCCCACCGTCGAAATCCTGTCGGTGGCAGTCTGAGGTAATTTGCGGCGGGTGATTGGCAACGTTAGACCGCTAAATCTGAGTTGGGTAGTGGCTTGAATGTATCTATCAAATTCCAACCCAAAGGTGAATGTCATGCAAGCTAAACTTCAAGAACAACTTTCTCCTGATGCCGAAGTTATTTTGGGACGTTTGCCAGAACGAATTAAAGCTGCTCTAATTGCGCGTGCTGCGAAAATTGAATATCCGATCGCAGCAACGATCGCCATTTCGATCGCCAGTTTTCTCGACACAGAAGCATTTCGATCGCCAGTTTTCTCGACACAGAAGCATTAGGTTTCGTAGATTGCAAACCAGGACGCGGGCAGTAAAATCGAGAAGTCCCAGGCGATGAAGTTCGAGATAAGGTGAAAGCCCGATCGCTAAAATGATGAATAGATGTTGCTGCCAAGATAACCATGACCACCATCACCCTCAACCTCTCTCCCGAACTCGAACACCAGATCCGCACTGAAGCATCTCGACAGGGCGTGGAACCCGATCGCTACATCCTCAACGCCCTGCAAGAACGCCTCCAGCCTAGACTTCCAATTACCCAACCTACTGAAGCCGACTTGCTGCAACAAATTAACATTGGCTTTAGTGCACAAACCTGGGAAGAATACCATGCCCTCATCGCCAAGCGTCATGCCGAAACCCTGACTCCCGAAGAACACAAGCAACTGATCCAAATGAGCGATCGCCTTGAAAAACTCAACGTTACCCGCATTCAAGCCTTAATTCAACTCGCAACCTTCCGCAACCAACCTCTGACAGATCTGATGCAAACCCTTGGCATCCATCCTCAACCCGATATCGTTGATTATGTCTGAATCCCGCCTCACACAGCAGCAACGACAATTCATTAAACAACGCGCCAATGGTTGCTGCGAGTATTGTCTCAGTCAAGCTAAATTCTCTCCAGATCCCTTCTCGATTGAACACATTATCCCTCGCTCCAAAGGTGGCACCAGTGATTTGGATAATCTGGCGATCGCTTGTCAAGGATGCAACAATTTCAAATACAGTCATAGTGAGGCGATCGACCCTATTACAGGTAGCTCTGTCCCACTTTATCATCCTCGACAGGATAACTGGAGCGAACACTTTACTTGGAGCAGCGATTCGACTCAAATGTTGGGTTTAACACCGACTGGACGCGCTACCATCGATCGGCTGCAACTCAACCGAGAAGGAGTAGTCAATCTTCGAGGAGTCCTGCATTCTATCGCTCTACATCCACCTCACAATGATTCGTAATTGAATATCCGATCGCAGCGGTGATCGAAATGGCGATCGCCAGTTTTCTCGACACAGAATCGTTAGGTTTCGTAGATTGCAAACCAGGACGCGGGCAGTAAAACGGAGAAGCGGAGGTTTTGTCAATTGATGGGCGATCGCTATTATTTTAACTTGACTGAGATTCTCAGAAACCGGGTTTTTGACCAAATCTGCGGGCAGCAACGAAATATCTTCCGCAAAAACCCGGTTTCTGAACCCCCAAATTAATTCGACTGAATTTGCGAATTCAAAACCTTAGAAATACGATCGCGCGTTTCCTCCAAATGAGCCCGCGTATAAGCATCAGCATTCCTATCCAAATTCCTAATACTCTTGCTCAAACCTTCCCGCAACTGCCGCAACTCGTACCAAGCCAAACTCCGCGCATCCTCTGGAACATTCGTTTTTCGCAGCACCATTCCGATCAAAATCGCCAAATGTTCCCGCTGCAAAGAACGCCTAAAAGTTGAAATTTGCATCTTCTTTTCCGGCTGCAAAACCTCTTGCCAGATATCCTTTTGCACAGTATTCAACACTTCCGGCAACCTCAAAGCAGTTTCCGGCGCCGATTTTAACTCGGCATCCCGCAGCCTCGCCAAGCGCATCGGAGATAGCAAAACCCGCAATACAAACCGCTGCAAAAAAGTAATTCGATCGCCGATCGGGTAATCTAGAGGAAACACCAAAGCCGGACTTCCCCAGTGCTCCCAGCGCGAAGGCGCCAATTTATTCAGCAATTCCGGCGCAAAACTAAACGCATCCGGGGCAAAAACGTACTTCTCCAATGTTGCTAAAGCTTCTCGCTGCTGAGAAAGTTCGATCGGCACAAACGGCAACTTCGCATTAGTATCTCCAGGGCGAATCCGACTAAACGACTGTCCCCCCACATACAAAGTAGCATTCATCACTTGGTTGACATAATATCCGAACACCGAATCAAACATCACCCGCAGTTCGTTATAACCGTCTTCCCCAACCGGAATTCGCTTTTCTAAACGCTTCCACATCGCCCTCCCATTATCCAATTGCCATTGCGAATACTTCAGCATATTGGCGCTGAGATCGAAGGTATTTGCAGCCGGATCGAGAATATCCACAGAATCCTCATCCGGCGCGTAAGCTAATTGGGATTCGGCACCGCGACTGGCAATTTGTTGCAGCGTTGGTAAGTCGCTGTTCGGGTCCCGGCCACCAATCACCTTGTAACCATACTCGATCGCCCAATCGTCATAGGGCCCTACAATCGTTGGAAAATAGTCGCCCTGCACAGTTCCCTGGGGTGCCAAATTAATCGGCACATAATCCATCACCGACGCTACCAAACCTTGCGTGCGAGTTACCTGAGTATTGTTCAAATCCTCCGGTTGCAGCATCGTACTCCCGTGAAAATTGTGCCTCAAACCGAGAGTGTGACCGACTTCGTGAGCAGTCAAAAATCGGATATATTCATTCACATAATTGTCAATCGTCCCACTGCTAGGGGCTGCATTTTCCAACAGATCCATCGACATTGCCCCCATCGCAAACTGGCGACTCGATTCCAACCCAAAACACATATCCGAACTCGACATCAACCGCGATAAAGGCGAGCGCTTCTGCTCTTGGTATCTTTCTACCAAAGTCGGCAAATCATCAGCAATTCCACCTTGAGCATTTTCCCCGCTGCTTTTTCCTAAATCCCCATTTTCTAGCACATTCAAATAGCGAGAATACATCCCGAACTGACAGGGATTGGTATTAGAACCGTTTCGCCCTTGAAAGCTCTTAGATAGCGATCTATTTTGTTCCACCAAAGACCGATAACCCTGTTTGATTTCCCGGACAACATTAGCATCCAACAGAATGTCAGCATCCAAAATTTCCCCCGTCAGCGGGTTAGTACGAGACGGCCCGATGCCGGCAAACTGAGGCTCAAAAGAACTCGACCAGCGGATAGTATTGTAGCGAACGTCAGCCGGATCCCATTTAGCATTGTCCGGCATTTGTTTGACCTGAATTGCCTCAGTAAAACCTGCCTTTTCAAAAGCTTTGTTCCACGCCAAAACGCCCTCATGAATTGCGTTTCGGTATTCGGTAGGCACATTATTTTCAATCCAAAAGACGATCGGCTGTACCGGCGGCGACATCGGCGCTGTCGGGATTTGCTTTTGCAAATGCCAGCGATTGATATAGCGCACAAAAGGCTCCCGGCTGCTCTTGTCAGAAAAGTCCTTATATGCTGTGAGAAAATAGCCCACTCGCTCGTCCGCAAGTCTGGGCCGGTAGCCGTTATTTAGCGGCACTTCCGAGAAACTGTAGTGAATGCGGAGGTTAAAAGCCCGACTGTCAGGAATCGAAGGTAAATAGTTAAGCTCACTGTCATTATCGCTAGAAAAACCATAGACAGAAGCAATCTCCACATTCAGCGGAAACGCTTTAACATCTTTAAAAGAAGACTTGTCTGCATCGATCGAGTAAGAAGAACCCAAAAGCATCGGCAAAATCGCTTTTACCCCTGGTAAATCGCGTTTTTCGCTCATCAGCAAATCGCCTAAATCGATCAGCAGAGTTTGTCTTTGCGGATCAATGCTTTTGAGAGGCAAAGAATAGAGAATCGAGTCGCTAAATCCCCGTGCTACCGAACCTGCTTGCGGGTCGCCCGGACTTGTGCGAAAATTTACATTTGGGATCACAAACTGCACGTTATTTTGGACGCGCCGCAGTTGAAACAAGAAATCGCCGATCGGCATTCCGCTCAAAATGCCTGCTTCCCCCAAACCCGATGCCAATGTCACAAAGCACAGGAACTTTTTGTCGAGTTGTTGCGGTTTAATTTCCAGATATACTTTATCAGTTGCTTGATTGCGGTAAAGAGTAAATAGTCCCTCTAACTTTTTCGCGTCTTTGACAACCTCTTCAAATGGTGCCAGACTTTGCTGTTCGCTACTTTGTTCGTTGCTGGGCGGCCCAGATGATAAAGCTACAGGTAAGAAGAAACCTTTATACAAACTGAAACAGAAAAATGCTAAAGATAATATAAAAAATATCAAAGGCAGATTTTTTCTCGGAATTTTTATCTGTTGATTTTTGCTATTTTCAGGAAATATCAATCTTTTCATTTTCAGTATCCAGCCGCAGGAAAGAATAGTTTTGAGATAGTCACGCCACACTCGCAACGTTCGCATCATTTAACTTCTAAAATAACTCACAACTCAAAATTCAAAACTATTGTTTCGCTGGCCAGGGAATCATGGGATCTTGAGCCAAACGCTTAGAAACTGCAACAGCACCGTAACGGTTGAGGTGGCTGGGGTCGGAAAAAGATTCTCGCGCCTGGGGCCACAATAAACTCTTATCTAGGAAAATTAGTCCGCTTTGAGCTGATAATTCTTGCATATATTGCCGGAATTCTTGTTCGTAACCTGTCCGCACCGGGTCTAAATAATCTTCAGTCAGAGGCATATTTACAAACACGAGATTGATGTTGCGAACCTTGGTAAATTCGATCAGATTTTTGAGTGCTAGAGCTTGTTCGCCTACCAATTTAAAATTTTGATAGTCGGAGTCGTAATAACCAGATACTTTGGGGTGCTTCTGAAAGTAAGTTTCGGGATTGAAGCGTATATCGATCGGCAAAAAGCCATTTGGTTGATACTCGCTAACTGGTTTACTCGCAGCAGTGGGCTGAACGTTTTCAGTTGTTTGTTCACCCAGGGCTGCGGTTTGGGGGCTGTCGGTGGCAACAGGGCCTAATGAGGGATTAACGATCGATCGCAAAAACCCTTTAAGTCGATCGCGTTTTTTGTAAGTTGCAGAACCCTCAACCAACTTTTGACTCACCAATTGCTGAACATTAGCTTGAGCTTCTCCCAAATTGTTCACCAATTCAGTCGCAGTCGCCACCGGATTGTTGGCGCTTTCCTTCGATGTTTCGGATTCTAATTGATTGGTGCGGATCAGAAAACTACCCCGGCTCAATTGCCTGTAACCTTCCGAAGAAGCGATCGCACTAAAAGTCAAATCCGGCCGCCCGCTGTTGAGAGCCCTCGCCCCGTCAGCCAACACCAGCAATTTCGGCAGTTGTTGTGGCGGCAAAATCCGGCGGATGAGCGAATCTACAACTTGGAGAGTAGCTCCATTAACCCCAAAATTGTAAGCCCTCAGCCCCGGATAGCCCGAAGCTGCCAAAGCGGTTTCCAAAACCGCCGGGTCGATACCGCGCAGAGCCCTCGAACTACCGACAATTAAAATGTCCGGCGGTTTTTTGTGCAGGTGGATATACTCTTGATAGCGCGCTATTTGGTCGTCAAGCTGCTCGCTCCTCAAAGTCGGGAACACCGGAGGAGCAGAAACATCAGCTACAGGAACGCTAGTATTGCCCGGTTTCGTAAACCCAGAGCCATTAAAAGCTTCTTCCCGGTTGGCTTCCGGCGACGGCTGCAACGGAGTTTGAGGCAAATTCACCTCCTCAGCAGGGGGAACTGGTTTCGGGGTTGCCTTCGGAAGTGCGGCTGTAACATCGTCCACAGCCTTGGGGGATGAATTTTGACAATTTGGGCCGCTGCAAACTTCGGAAGCGCTAGGAGCTTGACTGACCGTCGCAGATTGCAGAAATTGACCGAGGAGCCAATCGGTATTGAAAGCCAGCAGACAGCCGGCGATCGCCCAAATCAAAGCCATTCGCGCCGCGCGATCGGCTCTCACGCCCCCGGGCGCAGCAGCATTCGTTGATAAACCATCATTGGGAACAAACAAACCCGAAGCGACAAGCGGTTGCACCGCAGCTTGAACTAATTGCTCGCCCAGATTGTATCCGGGGAGCCTGATTTTGAAGCGGGGCCGCCAGGAGTTGGGCGCCGGAGCATCGAACACCAAATTGTCGCCCAAACCCGAAAAACTCCCATCCTCTGCCGGCGCAAACTCCGGCACCGGTTCCTTTTCCAACACAGCCACTTGCGAGGGAACCGGTGCAGGTGCCGCTGATTCCTCGTCAACAACCGTTCTGAGGTCGATTGCGTAGCGCCACAGGGGCAGTTTCTGGCCGGCGCGACGTCCGTAGACTCGCACCCCTGCCACTCCCGGAATTTGTAAGTGCCGCAAAAATTTCGCCACCGGCGGGCCTACCTTCGACTGAGAAGGGCAAGTCAGAGCTTCTGTCATGACGTGCAGCACGTTGCCTTTTTGCAGCACGACAGCCCGAATCCCTCCTGTTTCCAGCTTGCGCCTGAGATTGGGGTTGAGCAACCTGTTCAATAAAAAAGTCAAAGCCAATTGGTCGCCATCGATCGCCAGCGTTCTAGCGTTTGCCGCCAAGTCGGGGTGGTGGGCGGCAGGCAAGTCCACCCAGTCTATCCACACCGGGGACTCCGGCGCCGCCTGAGAGTCCTTGGCTGGTTCTACGCCGTAGATCGTAGCTGCGCGGATGCCTTGGGGCGCAAATGAGGCTAACAAAGGGGCGATCGCCTCGGTGGTTTGCTGCTTGTCTGGGTATTCTTGCCGTTTAGGCTTTTGTCCTTTTTTGGCAGTTTTGCTGCAAAACAGGTGGAGGGTTGCTTCTTTGAGGGTTGCCCGCACTTCGACTCTCGATGCTGCCAAGTGTTGATTTAGCAGTTTGGCGATCGACTGTACGTCTCCCCACCTGGCCCATTCCTTGAGAATTTTGTCCGGCGAAGTCAAATCCACCCGCAGCAGCCAGTCCGGTTTCGCTTCGCCGCTGACTTGGCTGGCTATCACTGCTTCCCGGAAATCCTCTAGTTGCAGTTTCCGTAGCCTGCCGGCGATGGGTTCTGCCAGCAATGAGGGGTCGGGGCTGTAAGCTGACTCGCACAGCACCAGCAGTCGGCGTTCCTTGGGCTTGATATTTTCCGGCCCATTGACCGGCAGGGTTTCTCCGCTGCTTTTGAGTTCTTTTTCGCGAATGCTGACTTTCACCGAAACTCCCATCGGGCCGAGGATTTCGCTGAGATAGCTGGCGATCGCATCTGGATAGCCCCGGCGCGCCAAAGTTTCCGGCGAAACCGTCAATGTTCCATCAGGATCGCCCTCGCCTGAGCCAGCTTCGGGGGATTGAATCAAAGCCACCGCGCCACGGTTCGCTTTCTGCTGAGGGGGAACGGCGGAACCGACAACTTCCCGCATCGCAGCAGCCGAAGTGTCGATCGTCACGGGGGAAGTTTCAAAAGCTTCTGGGTATTGAATGCGGGAGGCGATGGGCAGACTTTCGGCGTCAAAATCCAGTTCTTCCCGTACTTGCGGCGGGTGGGCTGCTGTTTCTATCGGTTTTGGTGTCTGTTTGAGTTTCTGGTTGTCATTCTTAAATTTGCCGAAAAATCCGCCTCTTTTAGGGCTTGCTGGCGGTTCGTCGGGGGAACTCGCTGGCGGCGGCACTTCGGCAACTTTTGGTTCCGGTTGCTGTGGCTGTTGCTGTTGCTGTCGCTTGGGACTGCTGCAATCGAGCCGGACTGTCCAGTCATTTTGTCGGGAACCTATTTTGCGGCCGCACAGAAACAACTGGTAAATTTTAGGTCGATCGGGCAGCAATCGCGTTAAATCAGTGTGTTCGAGGGCGTTGGTAAATCTCGCCGTCACCAATTCTTGAGACGGACACTGCGCTGCTTCGCACAAAATGTGCAGATGATTTCCCCGCAAACGCGCTTGTACTTGAACTTCGGGAAGCCCTAAAGCTTCTTGCGCCCACTGCGAGGCGCTTGATGGATTGTCTGCCAATATGCTCCCGTTCGCATTTAACATGAAACTCTAAATTTTGCCAAAGCTGGTTTTGTTTTCTAGAAATAGCACAGTTACAGATTTTACGGACAATTATTGGATTTGCCGAGCCTAACCGTTTTGTCTGGTTTAAGCCATGCTGGACTTAGAGTCTTGCCTTGTATCCCCTCGGCTTCGAGCCGTTGGGGAATATTTTTTTGATAATACCTCGACATTTTGGCACAGATAAGTCCAAATTAAGCCAAGCCACAAGTTATTCGTCACCGGATTTGATCTCAGAAGTTATTAGTCAGAAAGCAGCGGTCAAGATCATTATTTGGCTTGTAAACTGAGGATTATGGATTGACACAGGAGGAATTTATGCCGTCGGAAAACCAAGACTTGCTCAAAACTCAAACACCTGAGAGTCCAAAGTTGCCAGTTCCCTCAGATATTTTGTTGAGCTTGGTCGCTTTACCCATGCTGGGCGGGTTGGTGGCGGCTAAAGCTGCTGCTGAGTTTGTTGCGTCGATCGGCGTTGAAAGCGAAGAAGTCTTTCGGGGTTCGCGCCTTCCCGTACTCAACTTTCCTCAATCACAGGATTAGAAAGCCCAAGGAAGGATGCTGCTAGAAGTTAAATTTTGTGACCCCGCCCAACAACGCATACCAGCCCGCGACTCCTGTCTTGGAGAGATAAAAATTTTCGACCCTAGTTTAACTTCCCAGATTCATCTTGGGAGTAAATCTAAAATCGTTCGACTGAGCGCGACTCGACGCTCGCGCTAAGACGTTCGTCTCACGCCGATCGTCTAAAATCTCAAACTCCAAGTTAACTGACCTGAAAGCTTGACAAGAAGTACAATCCGTGCTGTGAGAATTGGTCTTTCCTTATACTTTGTACATAAGTGCCTTCTACTTTCTACGTTGCAATAAGTTGTCTCAAATTTGACTGCAAACAAAAGTGTTTTAGGCGAAACTAAACCATACAATTTTCTTGACACCCGCAGCTATTGAGGAACAGCCCGATGAGTTCAGTCCTCCAGTCTTCAGAACAGGCTATTGATACAACATCTATTTCCCATTCTCCCGCTTACTCAAAATCAGACCTGTTTCTGCGAAATCGCCTCAAAGTTGTAGAGGACTTGTGGGAATCGGTGCTGCGACAGGAGTGCGGGCAGGAATTGGTGGATTTGCTCCAACAAATGCGATCGGTCAATTCCGCCGAGGGACAGGCCACTCACTTTCGCGAGTCGAATGTCGTACAGCTAATCGAAAAGCTCGACCTCAACGCCGCCATCCGCGCCGCTAGGGCTTTTGCACTGTATTTTCAGTTGATCAACATTGTCGAACAGCACTACGAACAGCGAGACCAACAGCTAGCTTACGCTAGCAGCAACGATGCTGGTGGGCGGATGTTTTCTAAGCTGCCAGGACAAGCAACTGATGCCCCCGATCGCCCACGCCACCGGGAAGGCCCAGTCCCAGCCCAAATGGCTTTGAGCAAGGCAGACAGCAACGAGATGATCACTCGTGATGCCGGCACTTTTCACCAACTGTTCCCGATGCTGCTGCGCTTGAACGTGCCCAGCCAGCAAATCCAACGCTTGATCGATCAGTTAGACATCCGCTTGGTATTCACCGCTCACCCGACGGAAATTGTTCGCCACACGATCCGCACCAAACAGCGACGAATGGCGAAGATTCTCCAACAGCTAGACCAAGTTGACGAGAAATTTCAGGTACTTGGGGCCGACTCTCAAAGCCCCTACCCGGTGTCTTGCTGGGAAGCAGCCGCTCTCCAAGAGCAACTGATGGAAGAAATTCGCCTATGGTGGCGCACTGACGAACTGCACCAGTTCAAGCCGACTGTGCTTGACGAGGTGGAGTACACTCTCCACTACTTCGATGAAGTGCTGTTTGATGCGATTCCCGAACTCTACCACCGCTTAAAGCAAGCTCTGCACGCTTCTTACCCTTATCTGAAACCGCCTAGTTACAATTTTTGCAAGTTCGGTTCTTGGGTGGGTTCGGACAGGGACGGCAATCCTTCTGTGACTCCGAAAGTTACTTGGCAAACCGCTTGCTATCAGCGCCATTTGGTGCTGTGTAAGTACATCAACGCCGTGAAGCGGCTGAACGAACTTTTGAGTTTGTCGCTGCACTGGAGTGACGTGCTGCCGGAATTGCTCGAATCTCTCGATCGCGACAAATCGGAATTTCCGGATGTTTACGAGCAGTGGGCAATCCGCTACCGGCAAGAACCTTATCGGTTGAAGCTGGCCTACGTGCAGCAGCGACTGGAAAATACGCGCGATCGTAATTGGCGGCTCTACAAAGGTGACGAGTTGCAGCGGGAACGCGAAGCTTTGTCGGAAAATCCCGGAATGACCGGCCTTTATCGATCGGGTACTGAGTTTTTGACCGAGTTGCAGCTCATCGAGCGCAATTTAGTGGAAACAGGTTTGAGCTGTCGGGACTTGGAAAATCTGCTGTGCCAAGTAGAAATTTACGGATTTAATTTGGCTTACCTTGATATCCGCCAAGAGTCAACAGTACACTCCGACGCTTTGAGCGAAATTGCTGAATACTTGCAAATTTTGCCCAAGCCGTACAATCAAATGTCGGAATGCGATCGAATTATTTGGCTCGCAACGGAACTGCAAACTCGTCGCCCTTTAATTCCAGCAGAATTGCCTTTTTCTCCCAAAACTTGCGAGACTATTAATACCTTCCGAATATTGCGGCAAATGCAGCAGGAGTTTGGCCCGGAAATTTGCGAAACTTATGTCATTAGCATGAGCCACGATGTCAGCGATTTACTAGCAGTTTTGCTGTTAGCAAAAGAAGCAGGACTTTACGATCCAGCGACAGGAATTAGCAGTATTCAAGTAGTTCCTCTGTTTGAAACAGTGGAAGATTTGAAAAAAGCGCCGGAAGTTATGCAGCAAATATTTGATTTACCCCTTTATCGCGCCTTGCTAGCAGGAGGATACGCGCAGGAACTAGCGGTAAAAAACGCAGAAAATCTCAAATGCCCAATCGAAATTCTCAAATTGCAAGAGGTGATGCTGGGATATTCCGACAGCAATAAAGATTCGGGTTTCCTCAGCAGCAATTGGGAAATACACAAAGCTCAAAAGGCTTTGCAAATGGTGGCAGAAAAACACGGTGTAGAGTTGCGGATTTTTCACGGCCGAGGCGGTTCAGTAGGGCGCGGCGGCGGGCCTGCTTACAAGGCAATTTTGGCTCAGCCTGGAAAGAGTATTAGTGGGCGAATTAAGATTACTGAACAAGGCGAGGTTTTGGCTTCTAAATATTCTTTGCCGGAGTTGGCGCTTTACAATTTGGAAACAGTGGCGGCGGCGGTAATTCAAGCTAGTTTGCTGCACACTGGTTTTGATGGCATCGACCCTTGGAATGAGATTATGGAGGAGTTGTCGGCGAGATCGCGATCGCACTACCGCCATTTAATCTACGAACAGCCGGATTTAGTTGATTTCTTTCACCAAGTTACCCCGATTCAAGAAATCAGCCAGTTGCAAATTAGTTCTCGTCCGGCCCGGCGCGGGGGCAAAAAAGACATCAGCGGTTTGCGAGCAATTCCGTGGGTGTTTAGCTGGACTCAAAGCCGCTTTTTGCTGCCTTCTTGGTACGGTGTCGGCACAGCTTTGCAAGAGTTTTTGCTGGAGGAACCGGAAGAACACATGAAGCTTTTGCAGTATTTCTACTTAAAATGGCCATTTTTTAGAATGGTAATTTCTAAAGTGGAAATGACTTTATCTAAGGTGGATTTGCAGATTGCAGAACACTACGTGCAGGAGTTAGCTTTGCCTGCTGACAAGGAGCGTTTTAAGGCTTTATTTGATCAAATTGCTGCCGAATTTCACTTGATTCGCGATTTGGTTTTAACGATTACCGGACACCAACGTTTGTTGGACGAAGATCCATCGCTGCAGCGATCGGTGCAGTTGCGAAATGCGACGATTGTGCCTTTGGGTTTGTTGCAGGTTTCGCTGCTGAAACGCTTGCGGCAGCATGGTAGTGGCGGGGTTCCGGGGGTGATTCACTCGCGTTACAGCAAGGGTGAATTGTTGCGGGGAGCTCTGCTGACGATTAATGGAATTGCTGCGGGGATGCGGAATACGGGCTAGGCAAATAGTTTTGAGTTGTGAATTAGTGGTGAGGTGCGCGATGGAGCACCTTGCTACTGGTAGTTTCCGAATTCGCGCGCCCATTGTAGTCACAGCCATAGGAAACTGTTCCCTATCCTAGCTGAGATTTTTTTATGTCTAAACGCAAACAGTCTGAAGGTTGTCGCCCGATGCTGCGGCGCACTTTTTTATTTTTAACGGGCATAGCTTTGGCGCGGGTGGCGGCTGACTATTTTGCGATCGCCCAAAACCGAGAGAGTTTCTTAACTCTCGCAGGTCAACTGTGGCAAAAGTCACTCGCTTTTTTATCAAGTATACAATCAAATCAAACTCCTCAACCTCTGCCCAGCAATTCCAGGGCTATTTCATTCTAGTGTAAGGCCTGATAGAATAACAGATTAATCTCACTGAGGGTTCAGGTCAAAATGTC
>NZ_JAUPTE010000086.1:0-26883 GCF_036701705.1 Microcoleus sp. w1-18aA5
ATATGGCTCAAGCCCAACGTCTGGCGGGATTTGGCCTTAAACTAATTAAGGAGTTGTTTAGAATGAAATAGCCCTGGCGATCGCCCACAATGATTTTATATTCTACCTGAAATTTATCAACCGTTAAACAAGCCCCCGGATTCATCGGTGGAATGGGTATATTGTCCGCCAGGAATGTTAAATTTTAATACTAAAAAATCGATCGCCCGATCGCCCAAAACTACATAATGTGACTTACAAGTTCGATCGTACTTCTATCAAAAATCCTAAATCCCAAAACCTCATTGCCCAAACAGACCCTTTCTATGGCAACCTGAAAAACAGCAGACACATTTTTATAGACCTTAGTAACAAAACTCTACCAACCAGTTATGCAAACTCTGCCGAATCCCACTAAAACCCTCACCACCGAACCCACCTTCGACACCACCATCAAACGCCGCAAAACTCGGCCCGTCAAAGTCGGTAGCGTCACGATCGGCGGTGGCAACCCCGTCGTCGTACAATCGATGATTAACGAAGACACCCTCGACATCGACGGTTCAGTCGCCGGAATTCGGCGCTTGCACGAGATTGGCTGCGAAATCGTCCGCGTCACCGTGCCCAGCATGGCCCACGCCAAAGCTTTAGCCGAAATCAAGCAAAAACTGCACGCCACCTACCAACCCGTGCCCCTCGTCGCCGATGTCCACCACAACGGTATGAAAATTGCTCTCGAAGTGGCCAAACACGTAGACAAAGTGAGAATCAATCCGGGACTTTACGTGTTCGAGAAGCCGAAAGCCGACAGAACCGAATACACCGACGCCGAATTCGCGGAAATTGGCGAAAAAATCCGCGAAACCCTGGAACCTCTAGTGATTTCCCTGCGCGACCAAGGCAAAGCTTTGCGAATCGGCGTTAATCACGGTTCCCTCGCCGAACGGATGCTGTTTACCTACGGCGACACGCCCGAAGGCATGGTGGAATCCGCCCTGGAATTTATCAAAATTTGCGAATCCCTAGACTTCCGAAATATCGTAATTTCCCTGAAAGCCTCCCGCGCGCCCGTCATGGTTGCTGCTTACCGCTTGATGGTGCACCGGATGGACGAACTCGGCATGGATTACCCCCTGCATCTCGGCGTCACGGAAGCAGGAGACGGCGAATACGGCCGCATCAAATCCACCGCAGGCCTCGCACCTTTGTTAGCTGACGGTATCGGTGACACCATCCGCGTCTCGCTGACAGAGGCCCCAGAAAAGGAGATTCCCGTTTGCTACAGCATTCTGCAAGCCTTGGGACTGCGGAAAACGATGGTTGAGTATGTCGCTTGTCCTTCCTGCGGTCGCACTTTGTTTAATTTAGAGGAAGTGTTACACAAAGTGAGAGAGGCGACGAAGCATCTCACCGGTTTGGATATAGCAGTAATGGGCTGTATTGTCAATGGGCCTGGAGAAATGGCTGATGCTGATTACGGCTACGTCGGGAAGCAACCGGGTTATATTTCGCTGTACCGGGGCCGGGAAGAAATTAAGAAAGTCCCCGAAGACCGAGGCGTGGCAGAATTGATTGACTTGATTAAATCGGACGATCGCTGGGTTGAACCCTAGGACGTGTTTTCTTGCCCCGGAGATCCCCCCTAGCCCCCCTTAGTAAGGGGGGGACAATAACGCTCAAAGTCCCCCTTCTTAAGGGGGATTTAGGGGGATCGAGACTTTGATACAAACGAAAGAGATAGAGGGTTTCAGTCTTAAGTTGACACCGCAGAACTCGGCAAAATGGAATAATATATGTACGCCAAAGGCGAGCAGGCCTTGCCTGTGTTAGATTGAGCGTAATTATTGTGAACTCTTTTCCTCCCGCGCGTCACACAAATGGTTATAACAAAACGAGGGCTTGTTCTAAGTGCAGCAGCGGTGGTACTCACTGCCGTAACTCTTGCGAACACTGGTTGCAGTTCTAAATCTCTGGCTTCTTTTAGGGGAAGCCCTAAAGAGTTAGTTGATGAAGTTTGGCAAATTATTGACAAAAGTTATGTAGATGGCACTTTTAACCAGGTTGACTGGAAAGCGGTGCGGAATGATTATTTGAACCGGACTTATACCAGCGACGACGAAGCTTACAAAGCAATTCGGGAAATGCTGAAGAAGCTGGATGATCCTTATACGCGGTTTATGGACCCTCAAGAGTTCAGAAATATGCAGGTTGAAACTTCTGGGGAACTCACAGGAGTTGGGATTCAGTTGACTCAAGATGAGGAAACTAAGAAGTTGGTGGTGATTTCGCCGATCGAAGATACCCCTGCTTTTAGTGCTGGTATTCTGGCAAAAGATATCATTACTAAGATTGACGGCAAGAGCACAGAAGGCATGGATACGAATCAAGCAGTAAGTTTGATTCGCGGTCAGGTGAATACTGAGGTGACGCTGACGATTTTGCGGGGAAGCAAAGAATTAGAATTTAAGCTGAAACGCGCTAAAATTGAAATTCATCCTGTGCGGAAGTCGGTGCAGAAAACTCCCATCGGAGAAGTCGGCTATATTCGCTTAAATCAGTTCAGTGCGAATGCTGCATCGGAAATGCGATCGGCAATTAAGGATTTGGAACAGAAAAAAGTGACGGGCTATATTTTAGACTTGCGTTCCAATCCCGGCGGGTTGCTGTACGGAAGTATTGAAATTGCTCGGATGTGGCTCAAAGAAGGTACGATCGTCTCGACGGTCGATCGAGTCGGTGAGGCCGATAAACAAACGGCAAATAAGGCAGAACTCACAGACAAACCGTTAGTTGTACTCGTAGACGGCGGTTCAGCAAGTGCTAGCGAGATTCTATCCGGTGCTTTGCAAGACAACAAACGCGCGGTTTTGGTGGGAACAAAGACGTTTGGTAAAGGTTTAGTTCAGTCAGTACGCGGCGTGGGAAATGGTGCCGGTTTAGCGGTGACAATTGCCAAGTATTTTACTCCCAACGGCACTGATATCAACCACGCCGGGATTGAACCGGATTTTAAGGTAGAACTCACCGACGCTCAAAAACAGGAATTGAGGCGCGATCGCGATAAAATCGCTACGACGGCCGATCCGCAGTACGCAAAAGCTATGGAAGTTTTGACACAGCAAGTTACTGGTAAAACTGGGAACAATAAGGCGGAGGCCAAACCGAATGCTGCGCCAGCTAAACCAAATGCAGCGCAAGCAAAACCGAGTGCAGCACCTTCTAAATCTAAATAGAAAACTTGTGTAGGTGTCAGTTCAAAAAAAGCATTCGGCGAAGATTTACGGCCCAAAGCCCAGATTTTCAACTCGAATGCTTCGGTATTTTTTGCAATCCGTCATTGCGAGTCAGATCAAACCCAGTCAACACCCAACAATCTCGGACGGTGCAACCGAAATTAATCTAATTCATCTGCGTTAATCTGTGTTTGTCTGCCCTCATCTGCGGTGAAAAAAAGAGAATGTATTAACCGCCCCGGACAAGGGATTGACGCTGATTTACGCAGATGAATAGAAGAGAGATAGGAATAATTTTGATGCTAAAATATTTGATATCACGTTAGCTTTCGCGACGGGGAGGAAAGTAATATTAATATCAACTCCGCTAGCATCGGAATTGTAAAATCGAATCAACAGTCAATACTCAACTATCATTCAGTTTTTCAACCCCTCCTTCAACAGTCAACAGTCAACAATAATTCCGGTGCAACCAGAATTGATATAATTCCTCATTGCGGCTGGCATTTGCCGGCGCGAATTAATCCGATGCGGCGGGCGATAGCATCTTCGGGCGAATCGTAAGGGCCCCACTTTTCAATAATAGTGGGGTTTTGTTCTTCGAGTTGCGCGATCCTCTGCGAGGGTTCCGCCAACGGCAAAATTTCGCAATTACCGGCAGGACGTTTGATAATATAAAATTTGGGTGTGGCTGTCATAGCTAAATTGGTCAAATAAAATTTGGATACTAACTAGGCAATTGGGTCATTATACCAAATAGGGAAACGGCACTGCCGTGTCCAAACCGTGTCTTAGCATTAAACTCGCAGCCCGACAGTAGTTGAAAACCCTGCCGGACTAAGGATTTAACAGCGGGGAACTAATAAGAATTAAAAAAAACTAACACTTTTGGAAGATGCCACAATATTTATCTATGATAAAAATATAGACATTTGTCTAAACAGTGCATTAAATCCTTTCAGAACTACCCAAATATTCTAATCAATACCAAAAAAAACCATGCAATTTTTGCCCAAAACTATTCCCGAAATTCAAGCAGAAATCCTACCAGTTAAAGACTCACCGCCAGAACTTGTTACTTTCGATGTCGGCGGGATGAAATGTGCCGGCTGTGCGAAAGCTGTGGAACGTCAACTCATGCAGTATTCAGGCGTAATTTCAGCTTGCGTTAACTTGGCCGTAGAAGTCGCGACGGTTGAGTGTCAACCGGGGACTGTCGATGCAGAGGCTTTAGCGAAAAAGTTGACTGATAATGGATTTCCCTCTCAGTCTCGTTTAGGTGAAAATCACCGGGAAGCAGAAGCGGCAACAATTGAACGGCGGGGGCAAGAAATTCGACAGCAAATCAAGCAATTGACGATCGCCCTTATCCTAATTATTCTATCCGGTTTAGGTCACGTACTCGGCACAAAAGCCCCAATTCTCAGCAATATTTGGTTTCACTGGGGACTCGCTACCCTAGCTTTGCTGCTACCGGGCCGCCCGATTATCGTTGACGGGTGCCGCAGTTTGTGGCGAAATGCACCCAACATGAATACTTTGGTAGCTTTAGGCGCTGTCACAGCTTACACCGCTAGCAACGCGGCGCTGCTGTTTCCACGGATGGGATGGGAGTGCTTTTTTGACGAACCGGTGATGCTGCTGGGCTTTATTTTGTTGGGCAAAACTCTCGAACAGCAAGCCAGACGCCGCGCTGCCTCTGCTTTGCAAGCTTTAATGGCATTGCAACCGGCAAAAGCCCGCTTAGTTGATTTTAAACTTTCGAGTTTGGATTTGCGATCGCAAGAATTGCCTTTAAACTCGACATCTGCGGTCTACGATCCACAATACATTGAAATTCCAGCCGATCGCGTCCGAGTCGGAGAATGGCTGCAAGTTCTGCCAGGGGAAAAAATACCGGTAGACGGTGAAGTCTGCGAAGGCAAAACAACAATAGATGAGTCGATGCTGAGTGGCGAATCGATGCCTGTTTTGAAGCAACCAGGAGATACAGTTGCCGCCGGAACTATCAATAAATCCGGCGCAGTTGTGATGCGGGCAACTCGCACCGGTAAGGAAACCACTGTAGCTCAAATGGTGGCTTTGGTGCAGGCAGCCCAAACTCGCAAAGCGCCGATTCAAAATTTAGCTGATACTGTGGCGGGATATTTTGTTTATGGGGTAATGGGGATATCGGTTTTAACTTTCCTATTTTGGTATTTTGCCGGCACCCATATTTGGCCTTCTGTGCTTTTAGGACACGATATGGGGCATGGGGCATGGGGCATCGGGCATGGGGCAATGGGCATCGGGAATGGGGCATTGGGCATGGGAAATCACTTATCAGTTACCGATTATCAATTGCCAATTATCCATTATCAATCGCCTTTGCTCTTAAGTTTGAAATTGGCGATCGCAGTTTTAGTCATTGCTTGTCCTTGCGCGTTGGGACTGGCTACCCCAACTGCAATTTTAGTCGGTTCTGGCATCGGGGCGGAGCGCGGACTTTTAATTCGCGGTGGTGATGTTTTAGAACGGGTGCATCAATTAGATACTGTAGTTTTTGACAAGACTGGCACTCTGACAACCGGAAATCTCACACTCACAGATTATTTGCCGATTTTCCAGAATTCGGAGTGGGATTTCAACTCAGATATTAATGTTGGAAACAAACAAGAGGTTTGTCCCACAATTGATGGGTTTTCTGGAAACAAACAAGAGGTTTGTTCCACAATTGATGGGGTTTCTGGAAACAAACAAGAGGTTTGTTCCACAATTGACTCAAAACTACTGCAAATTGCGGCGGCGGTGGAAAGGGGCGCTTGTCATCCCATCGCTGCAGCGATTTTGCTGGAAGCTCAACAGCAAGGTTTGCCGCTGCTAGCTGCTGAAGATTTCTGCACGGAACCGGGCTTGGGGGTTTCGGCTTTGGTGGAGGGCCGGCGGGTGTTCGCGGGAAATGCTGAGTGGATGAAAGAGCAGGGGGTCGCTGTGGCGACGGAATTGTCGGAGTCTTTGCAAGGCAAAACGGCGGTTTACGTGGCTTCTGGCGGCGTTTTGCTGGGGGTAATCGGGCTAAAAGATACTCTGAGACCGGATGCTAAGGCGGCGGTGGAACGTTTGCGGGGCATGGGATTGCGGGTGATGATGCTGACGGGGGATACGGCGTCTGCGGCGGCGGTGACGGCGCAGCAGCTAGGTTTGGCGGCGGCTGATGTTTTGGCCGAGGTGCGGCCGGAGGGGAAGGCGAGGGCGATCGCGACTTTGCAAGCCCAAGGCTGTAAAGTGGCTGTGGTGGGGGATGGCATCAATGACGCCCCGGCTTTGGCTCAAGCGGATGTCGGTATCGGTTTGCACTGCGGTACGGATGTCGCAGTTGAGACTGCTCAAATTGTGTTGATGCGAAATGCTTTGATGGATGTTGTTGAGTCGATCGAACTGGGGCGCGCTACTTTTAATAAGATTCGCCAAAATTTATTTTGGGCTTTTGGTTACAATACTCTGGGAATTCCGGTTGCAGCGGGTCTTTTGCTGCCTGCAACCGGAATTCTACTCAGTCCTGCGGCGGCGGGAGCATTTATGGCGTTTAGTTCTGTTAGCGTTGTGACAAATTCTTTGTTTTTGCGTCGGGGATTTCGAGCTTAAATTTAGGGATGACAGATAAATGTCGGAGGTCATCGGTCATTAGTTAGAAATTAATGACTGATGACCTCATACCAAGAGGGAAACAAACCCCTCACACCAGGAGTCGAGAGCCAAGAAGTTTCCACGTTAGTTAGAACCCCCTGATTCATCTGTAGAGTCAAGCGAAAATCTCACACCTCAAATTGACTGACTGATGGCTACAGTGCCATACTTTCCAAAAGTCGCCAGTTATTGTTGTTCATAATTGAACGACTCACTAGCTCGAACATTTGACGGCAGTGGTTGTTGGTTTGCAGGGGCAGTTCCTCGTTTTTAATCACGAAGTTCATGCGAACCTCTGAGTCGCTAGCCGTGTTTTTCTCAATTAGGACTTCTGCGGTGACAAGTTTGGCAATCGAAACTTGACCGGGAAGTTCGCGAGCCATGACGGAATCTCCTGTATTGTAGATAATATCAAGATTGCATGACTCTAAAATTTCAATCAGGGATTGACGGAGACGGTCGATCGGAACGGCAACGATAAAAAAACCAGTATAGCGAGCCATAGACAACTCCAGCCGTGAGGCATTTAGACTTTATTATCATACCGAACCTAGAACAGATGAACAGAACAATATGGATTTATTTTATTCAGGTGGAAAGTTAGGGCAATGAAGGGCAAACTTATCGTGTTTGAGGGGGTTGAAGGTGCGGGTAAAACTACGCAAATGCAGCGCTTGATACAGTTTCTGCAAGCAAGTTGCTGTCTGAGAGTCCGGTTGGTGGCTACTCGCGAACCGGGGGGTACTGAGTTGGGAAGGGGACTGCGACATTTGCTGCTGAAACAAGATGGGGGGGAATCTGTATCCGATCGAGCAGAATTACTCATGTATGCTGCCGATCGCGCTCAACACGTCGAAACTTTTCTCAAACCCGAGTTATTGAAAGGAACGATTGTTTTATGTGATCGTTTTACTGATTCTACGATCGCTTATCAGGGCTACGGCCGCGGTCTTAAGTTAAATTTAATTAAGCAGTTGAATGACATTGCCACCGGCGGCTTGGAAAGCGATCTGACTTTGTGGCTGGATATTAATGTGGAAGCGGGTTTGGCTAGGGTAAGGGCCAGGGGAGGGTGCGATCGGATCGAGCAAGCTGATTTGAAGTTTCACCGCCTTGTGCAGCAAGGTTTTGCGGAGTTAGCCGAGGCAAATAAATCTCGAATTGTTCGCATAAATGCCGATCGGCCTGAATATGAAGTCGCTCAGGAAATTCAAGCTATTGTAACTCGCCGGTTAGAAGCTTGGGGATATTTAAATAATACCAATTCTGAAAAGTAAGCTTACATAGATAGCCAGAAACCGGGTTTTTTACGAAATATTTGCTAAAAATCCTCAAGTTCGAGGAAAAACCCGGTTTCTTCGTTGTAACTAACTCACCATAGGGTAGCGGGGCAAAATTCTTGAATAGGTAGTCATTACATTCAGCGCTCCTTACGCACCCTACAATAACTTCCTTCTGTCAACTGAATACTGTCAACTGTCAACCCTTCGACTGCGCTCTTCGGGCAAGCTGTCAACTGTCAACTGTCAACTGTCAACTGTCAACTGTCAACTGTCAACTGTCAACTGTCAACTGTCACATGAATTATTTCACATCATTAATCGGACAAGAGCGACCAGTAGAATTGCTAACACAAGCAGTCGAGCGAAACCGAATTGCTCCTGGTTATTTATTTGTCGGATCTAACGGCATCGGCAAAAGTTTAGCTGCTCAATGTTTCATCGAGCTTTTATTCTCAGCCAATCTTCCCGAAACCAAACTCGTAGCCTCGGTACAAAATCGCGTGCAGCAGCGAAATCATCCAGACTTACTTTGGGTAGAACCCACTTACATGAACCAAGGCAAACGGCTTACACCAAAGGAAGCAGAGGAAGCCGGTTTGAAGCGGAAAGCACCACCACAAATTCGTTTAGAACAAGTTCGAGAAATCGGTGATTTTCTCAGCCGACCGCCGCTAGAAGCTGCGCGTTCTGTCGTAGTTTTGGAACAAGCAGAAACAATGGGCGAGGGAGCCGCTAACGGCTTGTTGAAGACATTGGAAGAACCGGGAAAAGCAGCCCTAATCTTAATTGCTCCGACAGTGGAAGCTTTGCTGCCAACTTTGATTTCTCGTTGTCAAAAAATCCAGTTTTCTAGGCTGAATCCCGAAGCAATGGCACAAGTTATGCAGCAAGCCGGATTCGCGCAGATTTTGGATCATTCCGAGGTACTGGGGATGGCTCAGGGCAGTCCTGGGGAGGCAATTGCTATTTGGCAGCAACTGCAATCAATACCCGATGATTTGCTGCAAAAGGTGAAGCAGTTGCCTCAAAATCTGCGGTCTGCTTTGGAATTGGCAAAGGAAATTGATAAAACTTTAGATACTGAATCTCAGTTGTGGTTAATCGATTATTTACAACACTGTTACTGGCAGCAATTTTTGGCAGGGGGAATTAGTCGATCGCCCTTAGAACCCTTGGAGAAAGCACGGCAATATTTGCTAAACTACGTACAGCCGCGATTAGTTTGGGAATGCACACTTATGGGAATATGTCAAGTATAATTTATTACCAAGTTTGAGCGCAATACGATGAGTAACACGATGGAAAAAGCCACATTTGCCGCCGGTTGTTTTTGGGGAGTTGAACACAAGTTTCGCGCCGTTGCGGGTGTCGTCTCAACGGCTGCGGGCTATACAGGAGGTCACTGGCCCAATCCTTGCTACCTCGATGTTTGCGCCAGAGTGACTGGTCACGCTGAATCTGTGCTGATAGAGTACGATCGATCGCAGGTGAGTTACGAAACACTGCTTGATGTATTTTGGAACTGTCACGACCCTACCCAAATCAATCGCCAAGGCCCCGACAGAGGCGAACAGTACAGGTCTGTAATTTTTTATCACAATTCCGAACAAGAAAAAGCCGCTCGCATCTCCAAAAACAAATTGCAAAGTTCCGGTAAATACGACAAAGATATTGCCACAGAAATCAAACCTGCTAGTGAATTTTATATGGCAGAGGATTACCACCAGCAATATATTGAGAAGAAGCGGCTTTCGTCAGAAGTTATTAGTTAACAATTAGGCAGACGCGACAAAAAAATAAAATATCCTAGGGGCGGGTAAGGCAATAACATATACTAGCCACAGTTTATTATTAATGCAAAACTCGGCTTCCCCCACGCCATGTTTATTTCCACCTACTCAGTAATAAATCATTAATAATGAGATAGTGTTTGGTAGGATCAATCCCCCTATGGTAAGCCGATGCGATGGGGATCGGCACTAATCTCAGCTTTGACAATTGCTAAAAGAATATAGAGGCGGGGAATGCCAGTATGAAGAGAATTGATCGCGTTTTAAACAGCTTGTTACGGAAGTCATAATTTTATAATAAAAATGCTGTATTAGTTGGGCGCGTAATACCGAAACAATTTTGCAAGAAAGCCTAACTAAAAATTGGGCATTTCTGTTTGAATTCTCTTGAGGAAATTCCAATTTTTGCGTCCCGGACTGTAGTCATTAGTCAGAGGATATAAGGAAAAGGGAAGAATGTCTAGTTTTGCAGTCTTGCCTGTTTATTTGCTAAGCTAGAGGTGGCGCTCTGTAACCAATAAACCTTAGATTTATGCACAGGTTATTAACTGGAAAACTGCGAGTAGAGTATTTAACAATACCCATCGCCAATCTTCCAGCAAATCTATCCGGTACTAAAATTGTACAGCTTACAGACTTTCACTATGACGGGGTGCGACTGTCGGAATGGTTGCTAGAAGAGGCGATTGCAGCAGCCAATGAAGCCGAACCAGACCTGATTTTTTTAACTGGTGACTTTATTAGCTATGACCCCGCACCTATTTACGGCTTAGTGCAGCGATTGAAAAACTTGCAAAGTCGGGTGGGAATTTACGCGGTTTTGGGCAATCATGACCACTACTGGCCGGAGGCAAAAAGAGAGGTTACTAAGGCTTTAAATAGCGTCGGAATTCGGGTTTTGTACAACGAAGCAATCTATCCTTTGGGCTCTGAATTGGCTTTAGTTGGGTTAGCAGATTTTTGGTCGGGCGATTTTGCGCCTAAACCTGTAATGACATCCATAAATCCCGCGATTCCTCGGATTGTCTTGTCTCACAATCCTGACACTGCTGAAAAGCTGCAAAATTGGCGGATTGATTTGCAGTTTTCTGGCCACACTCACGGTGGTCAAATTGTTATTCCTGGTATCGGCCCTTTGTACGCTTGGGTCAGAAAAATTGGCTATTTTATTCCTAAACGAATCCGAAAGTTCATTCCTTTTCTGTCGGCTTGGGATCGAGTAGTTACTCACTGGGAATGGGCTAGCGGTTTGCATCGGGTTGGGAGTAATTTGCTGTACGTGAATCGCGGTTTGGGGACTTATGCGCCGGGAAGGCTATTTTGTCCGCCGGAGGTGACAGTAATTACTTTGGTTTGTCAAGATACATAAGGGCGGATTTAGGGTGCATACTTCCCCGATAATAGATAATATAGCAGAAGGAAGAGGGAAGTTCGGCAACGGATTCTGTAACGGATTTAACGGATGTCATGGATGTCAGTCCGATGGAAGAGGGAAGTTCGGCAACGGATTCTGTAACGGATGTAACGGATTTAACGGATGTCAGGAAGAACGAAGAAGGAAGAAAGAAGAAGGAAGAGGGAAGAAGTAAAAATGATTTTTGTACAATTTATATTATTTTTAATTTGCTTCTCCAAAGCGATAGCCTCTGCCGTAGACTGTGTGAATTAGGACAGATTCGCCAGGGGTTTCTATTTTTCGGCGCAGCAGGCGAATTTGAGCGGCTAATACATTGCTGCTGGGTTTTTCTGTTTCACTCCACAAATATTGGTGGATTTGTTCGTGTGTTAGCAATTGACCGGGATGACGCATTAAGTATTCTAATAACTGACATTCTTTTTCTGATAAATCAATTGTACGATCGCCCCGATAAGCTAATTGATTGTCGTAGTCTAGCTGTAAATCTGCAACTTGCAGCCGCCCGACAGCAACCTCGGCATCAAAAGTAGGAGGCCGCCGCAGTAATGCGCGGACTCTGGCTAGCAGTTCTCGCAGTTCAAAAGGTTTGACTAAATAGTCGTCTGCACCGGCGTCGAGTCCTTGTACGCGATCGTCTACGGTATCTTTGGCGGTGAGAAAGAGCACTGGTGTATTCCGTCCTTGCGATCGCAACTTCTGGCAAATTGCCAGTCCGGTTTGTCTCGGCAGCATCCAATCCAAAATTAGCAAATCGTAATTGCCCTGCATCGCTAAATTGCTGCCACTTGCTCCGTCAAATGCCACATCAACTGTATAACCTTCGCGCGTTAAGACTCGACTCAAAGGGTCAGTTAACTCAACTTCATCATCAACTAAAAGAATCCGCATCCTGATTTTAAATTTGAGATTTGAGATTTTAGGTTAAGTAAACTGATTTTTGCTAAATTTAAATGTGTGGAATACTTTCCGTTTCGCTGCAAGCTGCTGCTACCCATTCCTGGATGGCAGGCAAGGCCAAAATCGCATCCACATAAGCTTTTGCTGATGAATCTAGTTTGACTCCGTAGGTGACAAAACGCATGACAACGGGGGCAAACATAGCGTCAACAATTGTGAATTTTCCGAACAGCATATTGCCGCCTGTCCCGAATTTTTGGCGGCATTCGCGCCAAATGGAAAAGATGCGATCGATCTCTGCTTTGACACCGGCAGTCATCCCTTCTCCCGGATAGCGGTTGCGGCAGTCCATCGGCATATTGTCGCGCAAATTTTGGAAACCCGCGTGCATTTCGGCGCAGATGGAACGGGCGATCGCCCGTTGGGCTACATCTGTCGGCCACAAATCATTTGCAAAGCGTTCTGCAACGTATTCGCAAATTGCTAAAGATTCCCACACTTTCAGATCGCCGTCGATTAAAACTGGCACTTTTCCCGAAGGAGAATAGCGCCGAATTTCTTCATGCGTTGTCGGCCAGTCTAAGGGGATTCTCACCTCGGCAAATTCCAGTCCAGCTTGTTTCATCGCCAGCCAAGCGCGCAGCGACCAAGAGGAATAATTTTTGTTGCCGATTACCAGAGTCAATTTGGTCATAATGTAGCTGTTAGCTATTTCCGATCGCCTGTGCAATTTTAAGTTTTAGAGTCGAATATACAAAAGCGTGACACACAATGGCGATCAGGCGATCGGCTCGTTGTCTGCACCAGTCTCTGCAAGCATTTTACCAAAAAATTGGGTCTAAAGCCCCGTCCTTATAGGACGACTTTTTATTCTTGGTCGTGATAATATTGTAATGTGGCTAGGGTATTCAACCACATTAAAAACCCAGTCGCCTGAAGGCAACGCACCTTGAAAACTGAAGTTATGGGGTTCGGCGCAGAAAAGCTTGCGCGGGTAAAAACTTCGAGCAACAAGTACCAGAGAAACCAGTATTTTGGGTTTTAAATTGTACCGTGGGGCACACGGGAACAAGACTCTGCAATGAGTCGAAAGCTTGAGGACAGAACCATCTCTGGTAAGTACAGGAAGCTGTACTTATTAAGTGGACTGAATGATACAAGAATCTCTGCCCTTCTAGGGCGGAGAGTTGTCAAATTAACAGCCTCCCAGCGTTCCGCGTTTTTCTGCAAACTGCGATCGGGGGGCGCGATCGAACACGCTGGATTGCACATGAGATAAGAAGCCTCTGTCCCTGGGAACCCTGGTCTGGTTAGTGTTAGGTACAGCAACTGTATAGTCCATTTCCTCCTTCTCTACACCACCGCCTGAGAGGATTTCATCTACTGTAATCTTTTTCAGGGAATCCTGGTCTACACTGTGAAAATTTTCATCCAATTCTTGATTGTTTTCCATACCGAGCGCCCTTGAAACAAGTGACTCACTAAAAAATTACTAAATATAATATATCCTCAAACAAAGGATCGAGCAATACCAGAAATTTATTTTTTGCTATTAACTCTATGTGTTATTCTGAGTTTGGTAAAAGCTGTTTCTGCTTAGACCGCGATCGCCCCCTTCCCAACTTGAGAAAATTACACTCTAAAAATTGACATGATTACTGTTGCACTTCCCAAAGGCGGATTGTTAGGAGATAGCATTCGGCTGTTTAAATCGGTTGGATTAGACTTCAGTGCTTTTCTCGATTCATCTAACCGACAACTTCAAATATATGACCCGACAGGCACTGCCAAAGCTTTGCTAGTAAGGACGCACGACGTGCCGGTTTATGTGGAATACGGTCAAGCGGATTTGGGAATTGCTGGCTATGATGTTTTGCGGGAAAAAAAGCCAAAAGTTGCTAATTTAATTGATTTAAAGTTTGGCAAATGTCGGCTGTCGGTGGCGGTGAAGGAATCTAGTTCTTATCGAAGAACTGTGGATTTGCCTCCTCACGGTAGAGTTGCTTCTAAGTTCGTACACTGTGCAAGAGAATATTTTCACAATTTGAATTTGCCGGTGGAAATTGTGCCGCTTTACGGTTCTGTGGAGTTAGGGCCGATTACAGGAATGTCGGAGGCAATTGTGGATTTGGTTTCGACTGGCAAAACTTTGCGAGAAAATGGTTTGGTGGAAATTGATGTTTTGTTTGAAAGTTCAGCTTATTTAATCGGTCATCCTCTGAGTTACCGTTTGAATGCGGGAGGTGTGAATGAGTTGATCGGGAAATTGAGAGAGCAAGTTTTGACGACTGTGTGATGCGAACTCCAATTACTGTAGACTTATTGCATAAATCCTTCATTGATAGGGAAACCATAGACGCAACGCAGGATAGTAGGGGACTTTTGCAATAAGTCTAAACTATTGTAGGGTGGGCTTGTAGCTGGGAGCATCTCATATTTGTAAAAACACTTCTTCTGGCTTCTTCTTTCTTCCTTGTTCCTCTTTCCTCCTGACTCCTAACTCCAATTTCTAGCTTAGCTGCTTTCATTGAGATGCTCCCCTTGTAGCCCGCCCTAAAAGTTAAATCTTTATGAAGTGCTATTTGCAGGTAGTAAACCTAGTTTTTCCTGGCAGCGATTTATATAAAAACGGACGACTGTATCAGCAGGGTTTTGTTCTATTAGTTGCTGAAAATATCCCAAGGCTGCGACAAATCGTTCAGATTGCCATCCTTGAATTCCTTTGTCAAATAAACCCTGGGTAAGCTGCTTTGCCTCCGAGTCGGGACAGGAGGCTGCCCAGATTTCGTAGATTTCAATAGCTTGCTGCTTGCCACGCGGGGTTACTCGATCGATCCAGCGATAATAATAATTGTTGCTGGGCAAATGGCTGTCAGCAGCAGTCGCCCCAGAAGTAGAAATAATACTCTCCTGTGTTTCTAATTCTAAGTCGCATTTTAATAATAGACCTTCTTTTGAGTGGGAGTTGGAACTTATGCCATTTAGAAATTCTCTTGCACGAACAATGGCATTTTCGCTAACAATAATTTGGCAGCCGTATATTTTAGTTAAATTTTCTAACCGAGAAGCTGTATTTACGACATCACCGATGACTGTAGAGTCCATGCGACGATCGGAACCTAAAGTGCCGATCATGCCGATACCTGTGTTAATTCCCGTACCAATATTGACGGGAGATTCTAAATTGTATTTGTGGCGAGTGGCATTAAATTCTTGCAAAGTTTCTTGCATTGCTACTGCGGCTTCGATCGCATCCATAGCGTGAGAATTAGGCTTGTCAAATACTGCCATGATTGCATCGCCTAGGTATTTGTCAATAAACCCGCCGTGAGACGTTATGCACTCGTTCATTTTAGTAAAAAAAGCGTTCAACCATTCAAAAGTCTCGCGAGCTTGTTGAGATTCGGCGATCGTAGTAAACCCGCGAATGTCGCAAAATAAAACAGTCAGCTCTTCTTCTGTGACATTGCCCAACTGAATAGATTCTATTCCTTGTGGCGCAATTCGTTCGAGAAGTTGCTCTGGCACAAATAGCTGAAATTTTTCTGAAAGATATTCGTTGGCTTCCCAAGCTGCGGCGATTTGGCGTTTGCTTTGCTCTTTTACCTGCTGGTTGAATTGGGAAGATACAGCTTGCGATCGCATTTGACTCAACTGCAAAATATTTTCAACTTTTGCCAGCAACAAACGACTGTTAAAAGGTTTTGTCAAATAATCATCGGCCATCATTTCTAACCCTTTGATGCGAGACATATCGTCATCAAGGGCAGTTAAAAAAATCACCGGTACAGTTTGCAATGCCGTATCCTTACGCAGGCTTTCGCACACATCAAAACCGTTCATCTCCGGCATCATAATATCTAATAAAATTAAATCGGGTCGAGAGGCGCGGGCAATGGAGAGGGCTTCAGCGCCAGATAGCGCTGATACTGTAGCGTATCCTTTCATGAGCAATAACTCTTCCAGTAAAATCAGATTAGCTGGCTCGTCATCAACCAACATGATGCAGGGCGACTTGTTTGACATGGAATATGATATAATACATTGAATTTAGCTCGGAAGTTGCGCGTGGGGAAGCTCGAAAACGGGTTAATTGATATATTTCTCCTTACTAAACTCAATATTTTTCCTAGGAACAGGCTTTCTGAGGCAAGTGCGGGCAAGTCATATAGATATTTATCTACTATTGAGTTTAACCTTTGTTGTTATCAATTTTCATAAATGGCAGTGCTGGAACTGCAAATAATTATTGTTAACCGAGAAAAGAACGGACAGTAGCGATCGTCAAATTCAAATCCAGTGGCTTACTCAAATAAGCAGAAGCGCCAGCTTCCAAACATCGCTCACTGTCACCGGGCATCGCCATCGCCGTCACCGCAATCATCGGTACCGAATCCCAGACAGGATCTGCTTTAACTCGGCGCATCAACTCAAAGCCGTCAACATCCGGCAACTGAATGTCCATCAAAATTAAATCCGGCAGCAACTCCGCGGCTACTGAGGCGGCGAGAATACGATCGGCCATCGCCTTCCCATCCGCAAGTATCTCTACCCCGTACCCCTCCAATTCCATCACCTCAGAAATTAACATTTGGTTAAAAGGCTGGTCTTCGACAACCAAAATCCGCTTCCTGGCAATTGGTAAAGCGATCGCAGAAGCAGGAACTAACTTGGTATCCAAAGCACAAGAAGCAAAGTTTCCCAACTGTTGACGCATCTCCGTCAAAGGCAGCCAAACGCGGAAAAGACTTCCCCGATCGCAAACAGATTGAAAAGAAACAGTTCCCCCGTGCAATTCTGCCAATCGCTTAGTCAAAGCCAAACCCAAACCTGTACCTTCGTGGCGCCGAGTCAGGGAAGAATCCACCTGTTGAAAAGGTCGAAATAGCAAGTGCCAGCGGTCTTGAGGAATGCCGATACCGGAGTCTTTTACCTCTAAACAAAAATAAGGAGTGCTGGCATTTACAGGAGAACAATCCGGCCGGTAGTCGCCGTCTATTTCGCTGCCGTAGGCCAGACGCCCGCTGAGTTTAACTTGTCCCTGTTCGGGGGTAAATTTGATGGCATTGGAAAGTAAATTAATCACAATTTGTCGCACTCGCCGTTCGTCCAGCCAAACTTTAGTAATGCGGTAGTCGAGTTCTAAAGACAACCCGATCCGCTTTTTGTCTGCCCGAGGCTGAATCATTTTCAGACAGTCTGTCGCGAGTTCGTGAACGCGAACCGGCTGTAAACTTAGCTCTACTTTCCCCGCTTCAATTTTAGAAAGATCGAGAATATCGTTGATTAGCTGCAACAAGTGCTGGCCGCTTTTTTCGATCAGTTCTACATAGTTGATTTGTCGATCGCTCAACTGTCCGGCCGTTTGTCGCAGCAGCAAGTCAGAAAAGCCGAGAATGCTGTTGAGAGGCGTCCGCAATTCGTGGGACATTGAGGCTAAAAACTCGGATTTCAACTGAGAAGAATACTCTAATTCTTCGTTAACTTGGCGCAGGTTCTCTTGTGTCTGAGCCCGCTCGATCGCCGCCCCCAGAGTCCGGCAAGCAGCCTCCAGCACTTCTTGGTGGACGGCGGCTTGCAGTTTTTTGATGTTGCGGGACTCCAGCGTCAGCACTCCGATGATCGTGCCGTTGGTGGCTGCGATCGGAAAAATACCCAGTTGTCCAATTCCCGGATGCCGAAATTCCGGCACGGCATTGGGGTGTTGGGCATAATCCTCGACAAACAAAGGTTTACCAGTTTTCACCACTTCCCACAGCAAACCGATGCCGTAGGGAATGCCTTGGTCGAGCAATTCTTGCATTCCTGCGACTACGGGTTCCCCGTAAGTAGCCAAAAATTGACTAGAAACTTGGTTGCAAATCCCCGACGCTTGGCGGTCGTTTCCCTTGCCGTTAATTACCTTGACATCTCCGAAAGCTGCATTCATTGCCTCTACTAAATAGGTGAGGGCAAACTGACCTATTTCTTGCAAACTGTCAGACTTTTGCAGGCGTTCGGTTAAACCTAAAAGAAAGCTCAGACGCCTGACTTCTGCGTTCAAGCTAGCTTGGGAGTTTCGGTATACCGTAACGTCTCTAAAGGTAAACAGCCGTCCGCCGCTGTTGGTAATCGTGGCGCACACCTCCAAACAAACCGCATTGGCTTGCTCGAAATAAAATGATAAACTTTCATGCTGAGATTTTTCAAGTGCTTGCTGAAACTCTTGCCACTGCTGAAGGGACAAGTAACCCCGATCGACAATTTCCGCAAACAGCAAGTGGCACTTCGGTTTTGTTTCCAGCCATTCTGGGGACAGTTGCCAGATTCCGGCCAATTTTTTGTTAAACAAAACTAAGCAGTCAGACGAGTCGAACAGAGCGATCGCATTGTCTACTTGGTTGAGAATCAGTTCTTGGTCTGCCCTCAACTGGTGCAAGTCTCTCTCCATTTTCTCTGTGTGGGTAGCTCTTAGTTTCGTTGTCATAACTTTCTAGGGATATGGCAAGAGTTATTTTATAACCCCTTACTTAATCTGACATAATTTTATGTTTTTGGGCAGTGAGGGGGATCGATCGGCTTTGTGATCTGAGACACTTGTGGTTTCCGAGGGCGATCGTAACCACCTTTGAACTGCGTCGGCTACATTGCTTAATCATGAGGAAATTAGGAGGGAAATCCTGATGACAGAAGCAGAATTTTTTAATAACAATGCTCTCGAACTTGATGGGATCTGACGTGAAACTATTGTGTCTAACCCTGTGCTAAATTGACCCATAATAAAAACTAATTTTTGTGATAAGAAATCAGCATATAGCAATCCTAAATAATTTGTGAATTTCCTACGGACTCCCAGCGGGTTGGGGGAAGGTTGGGGTGGGGTAAAAAAATTACGACTCCTGCAAGGATTGCTATATGTCAAATGCAATCATGACCTTACCCTTAAATTTTATTAGCAATAACTTGGTTATTTGGATTAACTGCTCAAGCAAGTGTTGGATTCAAAAACATAGGCATAAGGCGCGCCCTAAGAACCCGGAGACCGTGATATCAGTTTTAAAAAAGCAACTGTATACTCGTGATTCCAACCCATACACAATCAGTTATTCCTAATAATTTAATCTACAATTGTGCGAGTGAACGTTCACGCCGAAGTCTAACTTATGAGTCATGTGTGCAGTGCACACCCTACAAATGTGAGTTAAGCTAATCCGCATTTAAATTGCAGAGTAAAATAGATCTTTACTCTTGTGGGGAGTAGGGGTTGGGCAGGAGATCCCACACTTAACATACAATTTAAATGCAGTACAGCTTAGAGCGTAAGTCTCCTTAATGTTTCTTAGGATTTTTCGGAAAAGGAATGCCCAAACTTTCGTGAAAAACAACCTGAGTTTTATAAGTCAAGCGCCGGTTAACTTGTTTGATGATTTTTTCCAAAAGCGCATCGCCGGTTTTTTCTATTAAAGGTTGAGACATCGATCGAATAAACTTAGGAAAGCAAACTCCCACAGCCAAATCCAGCTTCCACGTAGTAATGGTAATCGCAGGCGGCAGCTTAGCACGTTCCGAGCTCGGCCAATCGGCGGCAAATTCCTGAGACGGTATCTCCACTAGCTTCATTGCCGATCGAAAATCCACTTCATACCCAGGCGAGGTATAATCGGGAACCGGAATAGTCTTAATCAAATAGCAGCCTTCAGCATCCGGCGGCAGCAACTCTAAACCAATTCTCGCTTCAACACGGTAGCCGAAAGCCCCAAAACGCCCGATTAATAAATCATAGCCGTTTTCTCCAAGCGGCTCGGCCTTCATCGGCGAAGCGCACTGGCAAAACCAAGTCTTGTGGTTGTTCAAATGCGTTGCCACCGTCTCCGCATCCGCGTACATCTCCATGCTGTCTTCAAAATGCGTGTGAAACCAAATCGGCTCAACTTCCTCTCCTGCATCCGCGCTTCCACTTTCGGGCTGTTGGAAACTCGCATCTGGGTAGTAGTTTTCGTCAGAAGCTTCAACAGTTTGATATTCAGCGGAATCCTGCTTCATCGTATGCTCTCCTGTTATACACGCCAATCAATCTGGTTGGGGATGTGTTAAGGAAGTTTCCTCCCTACAATTGAGAAATTGATAGTAACAAAACTTACCCTAGTTCAGCATAACTCGACTTATGAAAGCATTTGTAGCAGGAGCCACAGGTCAGACTGGTCGCCGAATCGTCGCAGAATTAGTCAAGCGAGGTATTCCCGTGCGCGCCTTAGTCCGAAATCTAGACACAGCTAGACAAATTTTACCACCGGAGGCTGAGTTAGTGACTGGGGATGTATTAAATGCGGCTTCCCTGGGCGATGCGATCGGCGATAGTACGGTATTGCTGTGCGCGACAGGGGCGGCCCCTGGTTTTGACCCCACAGCGCCTTACAAGGTGGATTTTGAAGGTACTAAAAATTTGGTGGATGCAGCTAAGGCTAAGGGAATTGAGCATTTTGTGCTTGTGACTTCTCTGTGTGTCTCTCAGTTTTTTCACCCGCTGAATTTGTTCTGGCTGATTCTAGTTTGGAAAAAGCAAGCCGAGGAGTATTTGCAAAAAAGCGGCTTGACTTATACGATCGTCCGTCCGGGCGGCCTCAAAAATGAGGATAATTCAGATGCGATCGTCATGACAGGTGCGGACAAAATGTTTGAGAGCAGCATTCCCCGCACCAAGGTAGCCCAAGTGTGCGTAGAGGCGCTATTTCAGCCGACTTCTCGCAACAAGGTTGTGGAAATTGTGGCGAAGTCGGAGGCTCCGCAAAAGAGTTTTGAGGAGTTGTTTGCCGGCGTGGTTTGATTGAATTAGCCTCGCTTGAGTTCGGTGCGTCAATCGATTTTAGATTTGAGATTTGAGATTTTAGATTGAAGCATTGACCCCACCGATAAATTCGGGGGCTCCTTTATCGGATACAGGTTTTTTATTTCTGGACGGATGAATCCGGGGACTTGTATCCTGGATGCTTTCGGCCAGACAAAAAACCATTTGATTTGGGTCTTAGATGTTGCACCATTGTCCAGAACAGGCTGTCCGGCCTGTTCTACAAAAAGTGCATTTTCTTGTGGGGTGGGCATCCTGCCCGCCCAAAAAAGGCTTAGCGAGAATGGTGCAAGATGTGATTTGGGTCAAAGATTGGGGCTGACGCAGCCTACAACAATTTTCCGATCGCCAAATCTGGCAAAATCTTAATAGTTTTACGATTCGCCGTTGAAATTTCCCTCTCTCAGCATGAAAACTCTCAAGTGGCCAGGTTGGCTCCCCTATCCGATTTCGTGGTTAAGGGCATTTGCTCTCGCTCAGAGTTTTAGTTTTGTCCTTCGCAGGGGCATTCCTTTTGTCAGCGACAATATCGGCTTTCTGACTCTACTGCTGGCGGCTTGGCTAATTCAGTTGCCTTTGTTTTTTGTGTTTCACTTGTTCGCCGTCAAAATCTTAAATCCCTTACTAATTATGATGCCGGGGCGCTTTCGCGTTGCGCGCAAGTTCAAGCGCAGGCACATTGGTATTCGATCGCACTTGCGAGAAGGCTTGAATGCTGTTGTAGTGATTTTTTTTGCCTTTAATCTGTCGCTGTTGGTGCAACTTGCGATTTTTTATTGGCCAGCGCGATCGATCGATCCGGCCCAGTTGCTAACAGGAATATCTACTCTAACAAATGTTGCGGTAGCCGGTGAATTAGATTTCTGGCTGAGCAAATTGGCGGGGATTTTATCGAGTCTAACGCTGGTAGCCGCGCCGCTATATCAATACGATTTTCGGGTGCGCCAGATGCGGGCGGCGCGAAAATTAGCCGAAATTTCGGAAATGGAAATGAGTTGGCTAGAAGCTGAGAAATTCGGCCGTCGCAAAAGAGGTTTGCTGAGGCGATCGGAGATTCAAATCCTCGGATTTATACTTTTAATCGGCGCTGTGATTGGCGGCGGTGTTTTTTTGGTTGACAGTTTGCGGGGAAATCAGCAGTTATCGCAGTCGGTAAGCGGGGTGGGAAAATTCCCGCCGCTGGCTATTAAAACGGGCGATCCTTACATTCGAGCCCTGATGCGAACTATTTCTGCTAGCGAGTCGAATGTTTCTCGGCCTTATCACGTGGTTTACGGTGGCAAATATATATTAGATTTGAGCAGGCATCCTGACTGGTGCGTGAAGATTGTTAATGGCCCGAATCGGGGCAAGTGTACTACCGCTGCGGGCAGGTATCAATTTCTGACTACGACTTGGAAGGAGAAGGCTAAGCGCTATCAGGCGCGTCGTGCTAATTTTTTGTTCTGGGAAGATTACAGTTTTGAACCAGAAGATCAGGATGCTGTGGTTTATGCTTGGTTGAGCGATCGCAAGTTTTGGAAAGCTGATATTCCTGAGATGTTGCGCCAGGAAAGATTAACTGATGTATTGCGGATGCTTTCGGGAACTTGGACGAGTTTGGGATATGGAATTGAGAACAATTCTATGAGTTCTCGTTTGCCGAAAGTCTACCGGGAAATGCTCCGGGAAGAATTGGAAAATGCTGGTTCTTAGGGAGTTAAATGTTGGCTGTTGACGGTTGACTGTTCACTGTTCACTGTTGACGAATGTTATTGGTTATTAACCAGCCAAAGCAATTAAGGAATAACCACTAAGAAGTAACGAATAACTAATTCTTCAATTTTGGTAAAAATGCGGTCAAACATTTGTACAATTCTAATCCAGGCCCTGCTTGCAGTGGATAAAGCCTGTCGAAATTAATGGGGTTTCCCGGTGCTAATTTCCACTCGGTTTTCTGTGGTGTTTTTGGGAAAATTTCGATTGCTACCGTGATGTTAATAATGTTGTTGTGCTGGGGGATGCCCCGGAAGCAGTAACTTTTGCCCGTGCGTTTGTCTGAATCGCTGCCGGTGATGTATCTGTCTTGTTTGCGAAATTGGATTTCTCTGAAAGGTCGATCAATCGCAAAGGAGTCTCGGTAGCGGTAGTCTCCCTCGCGCAAGCTTTCGACAGTCGGCTGGATTTGACTTATAACTGTTGCTGTACTAAGAGTTAGCATCATTGATCCGCGTTCCTCCTGTAAAATCGGTGATTTTGATTGCTGGTGTCTGTGTCGTCGCGGGCGATCGGCTTAAACAAACCAGCCGTGTAACAAATTAATAAAAGCCGTTAAGCAGTTTAAGTTGATCCCTAGCTATCGTGAATAATTATTTCATGATTTCATCTCTGTTACCTATCTGAGTAATAATAGAAACATACAGCAAGCCGTGAGAAATTTTACGGGCGCATATTTAGGGATTAATTGACGATACTGCGAGGATACTGCTATGTTGTGCGTGACGCGAGAAACAAAAAATTTAGGGCGGCTGGAAACCGACAATTCCCAACGGCGAGGCTCTTTCACCTCTGCGTCTAAAAGTACCCGTATTCTGCGATCGCGAGTTTACAAAGATGAGGCTCTGGTGTCGGCTGCGCTAGCGGGACTGCCAGCTCTTTTGGCATCCCTCGAAAGCTTTCGCGAGGAGTAGAACCTGGCATTTTCTATTGCTATATATGGCGCGTGGATGCTTGTGATAGCGGCTGCCAACCGAGCAAGGGCTGTTTTGATTGCACCTAAAATCCTCCTCGATTTGAGTAGAGTTTTGCTGTGCTGAACTATTACAAGACTCAGAAACCTGGTTGTTTATACACAAACATTTTTACAGCCCTTTGTTATGGTATGAAAAATGGTATAAAAACCAGGTTTATTGGTATGTGTCCGTAAGTCTTGTGTTTACAAAATTTATTTGTCAGTGTCATCGGGTGCGATCGATGCCTCTACCTCTTGGGAGGAACGGCTTAACATAGAGTCGTGCAGGTGTTCGTTGTGCTGCCTTTCTTGAGCCATTAATTCTCTGGCCTTTTCTTCAGCAATTCCCTCCCCATGTGTTTCTAGCTCGTGGGAGGAACGGTTGAGCATAGAGTCGTGCAAGTGTTCGCTATGCTGCCTTTCTCGTGCAATTAGTTGTCTAGCTTTTTCTTCGGCGTTCATGGTAGTCTCTCCAAGTGTTTATGAGAACTGATTCTTATATTAAGATGCCACAATTCGAGGGTAAATGTAGCAAGATTAACATAAATTTTTACAAAAAAATGTAGAAAAAAAATGTAGAAAAAAATTGAGTTTGCTGGCGGTGGGTATTGGGATAGGTCGTTGCTGAGCTAATTATTGCCAGACGCCAGAAAATATATTCTTGACTGCGATCGCAATTCGATTTAAGTCTTCCTTCAGCAGCGGTGGCCAAGAAACTCCTCTGCGGAGTCCAGCTTCAAATTGCTGCAAACCTTCTACTGACAGTAAATGCAGTGCCGAGATTAATTGTCGATCGAGCATTGGAGATTCTTGCAGCCCTTCAAACAATATTTTTAAAGCTAATAAAATCGATGTCACCTGTCCGGGTACGGGCGGTTGACCTTGTTTGAGACGCATCAGGAAGGCGTCGGGATTTTTCTTGGTTTCCAGGGCGGTTCCTTGGTCGATCAGAAAACTGCGGGCTGTTTTGTAATCCATTTGACGTGCGATCGATCGGAGTGCAATTAATTAGCAGGTATTATATCACTTTTTGTCGCGCTCAATTTGGTAATATATTTCCATACAGCCTACACTACAGCTACTCGTGAGGTGCGCCCATAAGCAGGTTACAGCTACTGATAGACGCGAGCATTCATCCCACAGCCACCTTAAGCGAAGTGAAACGGACAGGGAAAAATAAAACAATGGCCAAACAAGGAAATAGCAGAAAATCCAAAATTTATCGCTACTTGTGGCTGATTTTTTTGTGTCTGAGCTTTCTGTTAGTTCCGCTCATTAAAAAAATAGCTGCCGATACGCCATTCCCCCCACCCGCTCCTATTGCAAATAATGCTACTTTTGGAGCGAGGATTCAAAGGACGATGGGGCTACTTGCAGCTAGCACTCCAACAGACCGCCGCCAAGTGCGTATTCTATTCTACGGTCAATCCATCACAGAACAAGATTGGTGGAAAGATGTAGTAAAGGATTTGAGACAGCGATTTCCCAATGCAGATTTGATTGTGGAAAATAGAGCAATCGGAGGATTTTCCGCCCCGATTTTAATCCGTCCCAGCGAACACGATTTGTATCCTTTTTATCCAGACTTGCTCATTTTTCACGTCTACGGAGGCGGTGAAGATTACGAAGCCATAATTGCCAATGTCCGCAGCCGCACTGCTAGCGAAATACTCTTGCATTCAGACCACATCGACTGGATGCCGACAGGCAACAGCGACGATCCAAATTCAGTCAGCAGATACGAATGGCACAACACTCATTCTACTCAATGGCTGCCGGAGTTGGCCGATAAATACGGCTGCGAAATTGCGGAAATTCGCGAACCTTGGCGCAGGTATTTGAAAGATAATCGCTTGCAGCCCAAACAGCTATTGAGGGACAGCATTCACCTCAACGATTGGGGAAACTTTCTCCTAGCTGCTCTGATAAAACCGCATCTGCGATACAAACCAAATTCTCCTCAACCGCCGCAGGATTTAGTGAAAACCTATACGGTTGGCAGCGATATTAAGTGGCAAGATGGCAAGTTGGTTTTAGAATTTGAAGGGAATAGAATAGATGCGATCGCCGATAAAACCTTCAACGGCAAGACAATTTCTGCTAGAATTGCGATCGACAGCAAAAAACCCTCAGAATTTTCTGAACTTTACACCATCACCAGACCTAGCCTTAGCCTTGGCGTCTCTTGGCCCGCTATTCTCCAAGTATCCAGCCAAAAACCGCTAATCGTCGAAGATTGGAAAGCCATAATTACTGAGATTAACAGCGACGCTAGCAAGTTTAAATTTGACGTTGTAGGTTCTAAAACAGGTTACGACGGCAGCGGTACAAACGACGAGATGTTTGTCTCAAACTCTGGCCGCGTCGTGATTGAGTCGAGAAACTGGTGGCTAAAAAATTCTTATGAAGAGTCTAAAAAACCGACGCCTAAAGGCTTTGAAATTTCCTGGCAGGTGCGACCAATGTTTGTTGATTCATACGTTACTCCACAAATTACAGATTCAAGCCGCGAGTATTCTACAACATTGGCTCAGAATTTGAGCAACTCCAAACACAGCCTCGAAATCGTTACCGAAACAGATGGGAAAGTGCCTATTCAGGCAATTCGAGTGTATCGCCCTCCTTTCTCCAATCTCCCATCGGAAGTTGAGAGTTTTAAACCGCAGATATCAGCGGATGAACACGGATGAACGCTGATAAAATTGCATCAGCCTTTATTTGCGTTAATCTGCGGTTTAAAAAATCTTCATGTTGATTTTATAGCAATGGCCTTGGCGGCGTAGGGCGTTGATGATTGTTCAAATCATTAATATTTAAGCATCTTGAGCGAAAGCATCCAGGATACAAGCCCCCGGATTCATTCCGAAAGCAGACTCAGGACCCAGAAATAAAAAACCTGTATCCCAATACGCTTGGGTTAGCGCTTTCAGACGAATTTCATTTCACGCATTTATGAGAGTTCCCGACTTGTGAAAGGAAATCCGATTATTCTTATGTGAACCGTATTGACTGTACTTTAGACTAAATAAAGATGAGAACGGTGGCTTTGAGAAGAACTAAAGCCACCGCGCCGGGAGAGAATAA
>NZ_JAUPTE010000087.1:0-26638 GCF_036701705.1 Microcoleus sp. w1-18aA5
ACCTTAAATTTGTTAGCCATATTGCATCTCCTCTACTTTTAGCCTAAATTTAGTGTACCTTCATAGTGAATTGGTATAAAGTGCGATGTGATGCACTCTACATATCGTAGAGTGCGCTACCGAGTTAGGATTCCGTTGGATTTTCCGGCTCAAAACGAGCGAGTAATTCCCGGCGATCGAGCTGCATACTCAGTCGCGTGATTGCCAGAGGTTCTAGTTGAATCAAAGGCTCGATTATTTGGGCTAATTCTTCATCAATTTCGCCAAATCTTACTTGTAATATACTCTCAAAAAGCTCGCGTTTGCTTTGCTGAATACATTGCTCGATACCTTGCTGAATACATTGCTCGATACCTCGCTGAGTTGCTTCTTCAAGCCGTTATAAATAGAGGGGTGATAGTTCCATAATTAACTCCAGATTTTGTCGATAATAAATAGTAAACTGATATTGAGCGCACCCTACCGATTGTAGAGTGCGCTGCTGACTCAGGATTCCGGTTGATTTTTTTGTTCAAAATGAGCTAGCAATTCAGAGCGATCGAGCTGCCTAATTAGTCGCGTGCGATCGAGGGGTTCTAGCTGAATCAAAGGCTCGATTATTTGGGCTAATTCTTCATCAATCTCGCCAAATTTTACTTGTAGGAGACTCTCAACCATCAGGCGTTGAGCGCGCTGCATAGCTTGCTGCATACCTTGCTGGATACCTTGCTGAATACCTTGCTGGATACCTTGCTGGATACCTTGCTGCATACCTTGCTGAATACCTTGCTGAGTTGCATCTTCCAACCGTTGCAAGTAGAGGGGTGACAGTTCCATAATTAACTCCCTATCTTCTCGATCTATGTCTTGGCGAACTTCTAAAATAGTTCGCAAGTTGTACAACAATTCTAACGCATTCAACCGAAACACATTATCTGAGGGTAACTCTCTCAATTCGGCAATAGCTTGCTTCTGCACGTTTCCCTTCCCTAAAACTCTCAGCCACAGCGTTTCTGGCGTGCGGGGCAGTTGGTGAATGGCAATAATCGCTGCTTTCAGAGATGGGCCCATAAAATAAACTCCACTTACCCAATTTTCCGGTTCGGGAATCGCTCGAAATCCAGCTAATATCGTGTCGGAAACAGTGGGCGACAGTATCCAAAGTTGGGGCAAGTCTGCCTCTGCAATCCGGGTATTTTCTCTAGCTGCGGCGCGTTCAAATTCGCCGTGGATATCGAAGAGTTTGCCCAGACAACTGCGAATTTCTCCGATTTGCACTGGGCTGCGGAAGGGTTCAAATACAGCGGGTTTTGCTGCGATTTGACCCAGAATGCCGAGGGCTGTTGCTTCGACTTCCGGTTCTGCTTTCGGGGAAAATAAAACGTCAACCTGCCTTACTTCTCCAGCAACATCCCGGCTGGTTTCTACATTACCGAGAGGGGTTAATAGTTCTTTCAAATACTGTTTAGCAAATTGGTCGTGAATAAATCTGGTCATGCGATTTTAGATTTGAGAGTGGGAATTAGTTACTGGATATGGGTTTGGCGCTTGCCTCAAGTTGCATTGTTTTTTTAATCCAGTCATTAGAATGTAATTGCGCGTCATTCAACAAACATGATATTAGGTGCGCCGCAGCGTACCCTACGATTTTTTGCCGCAGCATTTACCCTGACAGTTGCGAATGCTGCGAATACAGCCGTACTCCTCGAAACGTTGACTGTGTTTGCGAACAGTAGGATAGGCCAGTAAATATAAGGGAATTCCGATTAGTTTGTAAAGCAATCGACCAGCAGCATGAACAATATCCCAAATTTCGCTTAAATTAGGTTCTCGAACAAATTCTCCTATTTCATCTTTTAAGGCAAGCCACTGAGATTGCACAGTAGGAGAGTGACAATCATCAAATGCTGCCATACCTTTTTGGTAGTTTTGCAAAATTTTATTCATATATTTAATCAAATCGGGCTTAGTTCTGATAATATCAGAAGTTAATCTAAAATTACACTCATCCGGTATTTTAAGGAAATCAGCCATGCGACTATCTCAAATGCTTTTTGTTACCCTGCGCGAAGACCCGGCAGAAGCAGAAATTCCTAGCCACAAATTATTACTCCGTGCCGGATACATCCGGCGCATCGGTAGCGGAATTTACGCTTATCTACCTTTAATGTGGCGAGTTCTCAAAAAAGTATCTCAAATTGTGCGCGAAGAAATGGACGCTACCGGCGCTCAAGAATGTCTCCTCCCGCAATTGCAACCGGCCGATTTGTGGCGGGAATCTGGCCGGTGGGATACCTATACTCAAGCTGAAGGTATTATGTTTGCCATGACAGACAGGCAGCAGCGAGAATTGGGACTGGGCCCAACTCACGAAGAAGTAATTACTACAATTGCTAAAGATATGATTCGTTCCTATCGGCAATTGCCTGTACATCTATATCAAATTCAAACTAAGTTTCGCGATGAAATTCGCCCGCGTTTTGGGTTGATGCGCGGCCGCGAATTCATTATGAAAGATGGCTATTCTTTCCATACTAACGAAGAAAGTCTGAAAAAAACTTATCAGGATATGGCTCAAGCTTATAGCAATATGCTGCGCCGATCCGGCTTGCAGTTTCGAGCAGTAGATGCTGATTCGGGAGCAATTGGCGGTTCTGGTTCTCAAGAGTTTATGGTGTTGGCTGAAGCGGGAGAAGATGAAGTTCTTTATACTGAAGATGGTCAGTATGCCGCTAATGTGGAAAAGGCTGTATCGATGCCTGCGGATGTGGAACCGTCGCCCTTTGCAAATTTTGAAAAGCGGGAAACACCGGGAACTGAAACAATTGATAAACTTTGCAAATTTTTGAAATGTTCTCCGACTCAAGTTGTCAAAAATGTGCTTTACCAAGCTGTTTACGACAATGGCATGACTGTTTTGGTATTGGTAAGCATTCGCGGCGACCAAGATGTGAATCAGGTAAAGTTGCTGAATGAGTTGACGAAGTTAGCGGGCAATTATCAAGCTAAAACTGTTTTATTTTTGACTGTTCCCGATGCGGAAGCTCAGCGGAAATGGGCTGCTAAATCTTTACCTCTCGGTTATATGGCTCCCGATGTTGCTGATGATTATATCGCTGGCAGCAAGGAGGTAAACTCTAAGTTTTTGCGTTTGGTCGATCGCACTGCAGTTGACCTGACAAACTTTGTCACTGGTTCAAACGAATCAGGATACCACGTTGTCGGTGCTAATTGGAACAAAGAATTTCCTCTACCAGCAACGGTTGTGGGTGTCAGAACAGCCAAAAAGGGCGATCGGGCCGTGCACAACCCCGAACAAACCTTGCAAAGCGCCAGAGGCATCGAAGTCGGCCACATCTTCCAATTAGGAACCAAATACTCCCAAGCAATGGGCGCCACCTACACCAGCGAACAAGGCGAAGAAATGCCCTTTGTGATGGGCTGCTACGGCGTCGGCGTGTCGCGGCTAGCTCAATCGGCTGTAGAACAATCCTACGACAAAGACGGGATAATTTGGCCAGTGGCGATCGCCCCGTATCACGCCATCATTAGCATCCCCAATATTTCCGACGCCCAACAAGTAGAAGTCGCCGAAAAACTCTATGCAGAACTTAACCAATCGGGCATTGAAACGTTACTAGATGACCGCGATGAACGAGCCGGAGTCAAATTTAAAGATGCTGATTTAATCGGCATTCCCTATCGCATTGTTCCGGGCCGTTCGCTGAAAGCAGGCAAAGTTGAAGTCGTGGAAAGAGCAACTCACAAATCACAGGAAATTCTCATTGATGAAGTAAATTCTACTTTAAAACAGTGGATTGAAGCCGCCATCAACTAAGCCTTTATAATTGGTAAGGTGCGCGACCGCGCACCTACATTTAGGCTCGCAATGTGCGCGGTGTACAGCTACATTAGCTCCCCTCTTTCTCTTCCTCCTTCCCTCTTCCTGACATCCATTACATCCGTTACATCCGTTACATCCGTTACATAATCCGTTGCCGAACTTCCCTCTTCCTTCTGATGTGAAATTCCCTAAAACTTAAAACTCGGTATGAATCTGAACCTAAATCAGTTTCTGCGATTCCCTCAATCCCGAATTGGGCGGTACTTAGCCCAAGTAACTGTCGTTGCTGTCGCTTACGCCGTGGGGGCGAGGCTAGCAATTTCAATTCAAGGTGTCAATCCCTTTGCTGCCTCGGTGTGGCCACCCGCAGGAATTGCCCAAGCTGGACTTTTATTGTTTGGGAGTAAAGTCTGGCCTGCCATAGTTTTGGGTACATTTTTGCTCAATTTGGTTAACCCAAGTGAACAGATATTTGCACTTTGGGTGGGGGGAAACGCCGGGGCGATTCTGCAAGCGGTTTTTGCCGTAATTGTCCTGGGCTGGTTCCGGTTTCGTCCCTCTATCGAGCGCTTGAAAGATGTAATTAATTTAATCTTATTTGGCGGTCTAATTGCTACTCAAATTAGTTGCACTATTGGCGCATTTTCCCTATATTTAGCGGGAAAAATAGAGTGGAGCGAATATTGGTCTGCTCGATGGAATTGGTGGTTAGGAGACACAATGGGAGTTTTAATTATCACTCCATTGATTTTAATTTTTCTTCGTCCTAAAGTAACCGCCGATCGTTTAAAAATACCAACAGAACCCCATAAAAATTATTTAATTGAGCGGGTAGTATGGTTAATCTTATTAATTGGGGTGAGCTGGCTGGTTTTTGAGTCGAAACATCAAGCTGCTATTTCTCGTTATCCCCTGGAATATTTGCCATTTCCTTTGATCATGTGGGCGGCGCTTCAATTCGGTCAGCGAGCCGCTGTTCTAGCATCATTTATTGTCTCAATCATCGCAATCTTGGGCAGTTCTCATGGAGGTGGGCCCTTCACAGCCAAAGCCGACAATATTAATCAGGCTATCTTGTTTTTGCAAGCTTTTATGGGTGTAATTACGATTACCTCGCTGTTATTGGCAGCGACAGTAGCTGAACGCACATCAGCAGAGTATTCTCTGCGGGAAAGCGAAATTAAATATCGAGAATTGGTGGAAAATGCTAACAGTATTATTCTGAAACTGGACGCTGACGGCAATATTACTTTTTTTAACGAATTTGCCGAAAAATTCTTTGGTTACAAGGAGGAAGAAATTCTGGGAAAAAATGCCTTGGGAACCATTATTCCACAGACGGACATGGAAGGGAATAACTTAGAGTTGGTTTATAGTCAACTTTTACAAAATCCCGATCGCTTTACCAGCTATGAAAATGAAAATATGCGGCGCAGTGGCGATCGCGTTTGGGTATCTTGGGCAAATAAACCGTTGGTTGATGCAGCGGGAAAACTTTTGGGCATCCTCTGCATCGGCACAGATATCACCGATCGCCGAAAAGCTGAAATAGCGCTGCAAAAGCTGAATGAAAAGCTGGAAATCCGAGTTGAAGAACGGACAAATGCCCTGAAACAAAGCGAACTTCAGCTACAGAAACAGAAATCGGCATTAATTGATTTAGCCAAAAATAAAGCGCTGAATCAAGGCGACTTAACCAAAGCGCTTCAAGAAATAACTCAAACTGCTAGCCGTACTCTGGAAGTTGCCCGATCGAGCGTCTGGCTGTACGATCGCACTAAATCCAAGATGGAGTGCCTGGATTTGTTCGATCGCACTCTCAACCAGCACTCACACGGTTTGAAATTAGCAGCAGCAGACTATCCTGTCTATTTTCAAACACTGCGAGAAGAACGCGCAATTGCTGCATTTGACGCGCAAAACGATTTTAGAACTAAAGAATTTGCGGAATCTTACCTAATTCCCTTGGGCATCACTTCTATGCTAGATACGCCGATTCAAATAGGCGGAGAAACAGCAGGAGTTTTCTGTTTAGAACACGTAGGAATGCCCCGCTTTTGGACGATTGAAGAACAAAGTTTCGCTGTTTCTCTAGCCGACTCTGTAACTTTCGCAATGGAAGCGCGAGAACGGCAGCGGGCTGAAGAAGCGCTGCGGCAAGCTGAAGAAAAATACCGCAGCATTTTTGAAAATGCGATCGTCGGCATTTTTCAAACTACCCCAGATGGGCAATATCTCAGCGCCAATCCTGCTTTGCTTCGCATTTACGGTTACAGTTCACGCGAGGAATTGGTCGGCACATTAACTGATATTAGCCAACAGCTTTATGTTGACTCCGAACGCCGGGCAGAAATTGTCCGCTTAATAGAAGAACAAGGCAAAGTATCGGATTTTGAATCTCAAATTTACCGCCGAGATGGCAGCATAATCTGGATTTCAGAAAATACTTATACCGTGCGCGATTCCTACGGAAATTTGCTTTATTACGAAGGTACTGTTCAAGACATCACAACTCGCAAAGAAGCTGAAGCAGCTTTGCGCTTAGAACAAGAAAAATCCGATCGTCTCCTGCTAAACGTTTTACCACAACCCATCGCCGACAGATTAAAACAAGACCAAAGCATCATCGCCGATACTTTTGCCGAAGTAACAGTATTATTTGCAGATATAGTCGGTTTTACCCAAATTAGTTCCCAAATTTCTCCGCCAGAATTAGTTTCCTTGCTTAACGACATTTTTTCCACATTCGATCGCCTAGCAGAAAAGCACGGATTGGAAAAAATTAAGACTATTGGCGATGCCTACATGGTAGTAGGAGGGCTGCCGATGCCCCGCAGCGATCATGCAGAGGCGATCGCCCAAATGGCCCTCGATATGCAGCAGGCAATTACTGACTTCAGTAATATCCACAATCAAGATTTTAGCATCAGAATTGGGATTAACACCGGCCCTGTCGTCGCCGGAGTAATCGGTATTAAAAAATTTATTTACGATTTATGGGGAGACACCGTTAACACCGCTTCCCGCATGGAATCCCACGGCTTGCCGGGGTGCATTCAAGTCACCTCTGCAATTTATGATATATTGCAGGACAAGTATGTATTTGAAAGTCGCGGCGCGATCGAAGTTAAAGGCAAAGGCCAGATGAACACTTATTTTCTGACAGGCATCAAGTTAGAGCATCAGGAAGAATGAAGAAGGAAGAAGCAATATAAAAAGTCATGTTTCATAATTAATAATTTCCTAATCTTCGGGCGCGGTTGCTATAGTTAATTAAAAATATAACACTGAGTATGGTTTCCCCAAAAAATCAGTTTTTGCAATTTTCTCAATCTAGAAATTGGCAATATTTAGCAAAAGTAACTGCCATTGCTTTGGCTTACGCTTTAGGAGCAAAAATAGCAGTTTCAATCCCTGGCATAAATAAATTAGGTACGTGCGTCTGGCCACCCGCAGGGATTGCACAAGCTGCACTTTTATTGTTCGGGCGGCAAGTGTGGCCGGGAATAGCTTTAGGCGTATTTTTTTACGAGACTATTAATCTCAAATTTACCATAATAAGTGCAACAATTAGTGCTTTTTGCGGTTGTTTACAAGCTTTGTGTGCATTTACTTTGTTGCACAAACTCAAGTTTCACCCGTCACTCGATCGGCTCATAGATGTAGTCAGTTTAGTTTTGTGCGGTGCTGTAGTTGCCACTCAAATCAACTGTACTCTCGGCACGCTGCGTCTCTGTGTAACTGGTTTAGTGGAGTGGAGCGAATATTGGCACGTTAGATGGAATTGGTATCTCGGAGATACATTAGGAGTTTTAATTTTTACTCCCCTGCTGTTGATTATATACAACCACACACAAGCGCCCAGCTTTTCACAAAATACAGCTTCTCAAACAATTGTAAATCGAATCGGTGCCGCAATAGGCTTGGTGTTATTAGTAACAGTCAGTTGGCTAGTATACAACTCAAAAAGTGAAGGTAGTATCTCAGGTTATCCCCTCGAATACTTGCCATTTCCCTTAGTAATTTGGGCAACCATTCAATTCGGTCACGTAGGGGCGGTTTTAGCATCTTTCATTGTATCCAGTATCGCAATTTGGGGCGGTTCTCAGGGAGGGGGCCCATTTATTGCCAAAGCGGAAAATATCAATCAGGCAATCTTATTTTTGCAGGCTTTTATGAGCGTAATTGTAGTTACATCGCTGCTGTTGGCCGCCACTGTAACCGAACGGGCCTCAGCAGAGGATTCACTGCGGCAAAGCGAAATTAAGTATCGGGAATTAGTGGAAAATGCTAACAGCATTATTTTAAAACTAGATACGGAAGGAAATATTACTTTTTTTAACGAATTTGCACAGAAGTTTTTTGGTTACGATGAAAAAGAGATTATTGGCAAAAATGCCGTGGGAACAATCATTCCCCAGAGAGATACCACAGGAAATGACTGGGCAGCAAAGTTGAGAGATATTTTGGAAAACCCAGAACAATACACGCGAACTGAAAATGAAAATATCCAGCGTAACGGCGATCGCGTTTGGGTATCCTGGGCAAATAAACCGCTGTTTGACGCAGCAGGAAAGTTCGCGGGAATGCTGGCAATCGGTACGGATATCACAGACCGCAGGCGGGCTGAAATGGCTCTTTGCAAGCTGAATGAAGAGTTAGAATTTAGAGTAGAAGAACGAACTCATGCTCTGAATAATACTTTAAATGCGCTGCAAATTCAACAGGAACAATCAGAACGCTTGTTGTTGAATATTTTGCCTGAAGAAATAGCAAATCGGTTGAAACTAGGAGACAGTACGATCGCAGACACTTTTGCTGATGTTACTGTCTTATTTGCGGACATAGTAGGCTTTACTCAACTCAGTTCGCGAGTTTCTCCAACGCAATTAGTTGCCTTGCTGAATGACATCTTTTCGACATTTGACAACCTAGCAGAAAGGCACGGTTTGGAAAAAATTAAGACGATTGGCGACGCTTACATGGTAGTTGGAGGGCTGCCCATGCCCCGCAGGGATCATGCAGAAGCGATCGCAGAAATGGCTTTGGATATGCAGCAGGCAATTACTGACTTCAGCAATACCCACAATCAAGATTTCAGCATCAGAATCGGCATCAACAGCGGCCCGGTTGTTGCCGGAGTTATTGGAATTAAAAAATTTATTTACGATTTATGGGGAGACACCGTTAACACTGCTTCCCGCATGGAATCTCACGGCTTGCCGGGGTGCATTCACGTAACAGAGACAACTTATCAGCAGTTGCGAGAAAAGTATTTCTTTGAAAACCGCGGCGCTATCGAAGTTAAAGGCAAAGGTCAGATGACTACTTATTTACTGCAATGCCGAAAATAGCTTTAGTAAAAGTTTTTCTCTAAAAATAAGGGCGATCGCACTCTCAAATGTGCGATCGCCCTCATTTTAATTTAGCCAAGTTTTTTAAAGCTTGTACAGGTTAATTCCAGCTTCCTTCGCCATGATTTCCAAACCCTTGTGTTGCAAGGTTTTAATTGCTTTTGTAGAAAGGTGCAATCTTACCCAGCGCTTCTCCTGCGGCCACCAAACCCGCTTCCACTGCAAATTAGCGTCTTGCAATTTGTGAGTGCGGTGGTGCGAGTGAGAAACTGCAAAACCGTTATTCGCCTTCTTTCCCGTTAGCTGACATTTCCGTGACATATTGCCCTCCAGATTACCGTTTTTTTGCGTGCAGCCTTTTATTATACCCGAAGGAAGAAGGAAGAAGGAAGAAGGAAGAAGGCTTGACTTATCCCTTTACCAATAGAAATAAACTCTTACTCCCCCCTTAGCAAGGGGGGGTTGGGGGGTTAATTAAATTGCACGTTCAGTCAACTTTGTCAAGACTTGATTCGATCGCTCGACAAAATCCTTCATCCCTTCAGCATCGAAACCCTTCTGGGCCATCAAAGCCAAGTCGTAAACGTGGTGACAAATCATACTCGCCAACTGACTTGACGGAGATTCCCCGCCGCCTTGAATAATCGCACCCTGACTCAAACTCGCCAGATTTTGAATCAGCGGGTGAGACGTATTCACCAGCAAAACGTGGTCTTCGGGGAATTCGGCCGCTTGCTGCCGCAAAAGCGCCGTCATGTCCCGCATCCGGCGCACATCTTCCGGTAAAAGTACGATCGCAGGTGGCGTCGCCTCCGCAGAGTCAGACTTCAAAGCTTCTGTGCGAATGTTCACTTTCGGCTTATTGAGAGCTTTTTGGAACATTTCTTTAACTTGTTCGCTGCGAGTTTTATTCGTCGCCGGATCGACAATTTCCGCTTCTTTCTCTTTGTCAATTAGCGTTTCGTCGATGTCGGAATCAACCCGCGAGAATTTGACATCTGAGTGTTCTCGTTCCAGGAAGCTGATAAAGTGCGTGTCGATGAAAGAATCCATAAACAGCACTTCTAAACCTTGGCTTTTGTGCATTGCCACGTAAGTTGCTTGAGAGGCAGGATCGGTACAATAAAACACGCGATTTTCGTGGCGTTTTTGATTGCGTTCCAAATACTCTTTCAGCGTCGTGTAAGGTTGCGTCGAAGTAGAAGTTTCCGACTTCGGAGTCACATCCTGCCACAAATCTCCTTCCTCACTTTGCACCTGAACTTCGGGCGTTACAGTTTCTGGCTTCTCGGCTGTTGGTTCGTAGGTGCTGCGGTAGATTAAAATATCTTCGACTTGCTTTTTGAACTTGTCATCGTTGAGAGTTCCGAACTTGACAAAAGTGCCGATATCTTGCCAGCAGCGGATGTATTCGTTACGGTCGTCGCGGTAGACTTCTTTCAGGCGATCGCCCACTTTTTTCGCAATATAATCAGCGATTCTCCGCACAGTGCGATTGCTTTGCAAAGAACTGCGAGAAACGTTCAGCGGAATGTCGGTACTGTCAATAACGCCCCGCAGCGGCATCAAGAATTTCGGGATAATTTCTTCGCAGTGGTCGCTGACAAAAACCTGGTTGCAGAATAGCTTAATATTGCCTTGGGTAACATCGACATCCGGGCGCAGTTTTGGAAAATAAAGAATCCCGTTGACAATAAAAGGATAATCTGTATTCAGGTGTACCCACAGCAGCGGCTCGTCTTGGTACGGGTAAAGGTGGCGGTAAAGTTCTAAGTAATCTTCTTTTTGCAAATTACTGGCTGATTCCCGCCAAATTGCTTTGTGCTTGTTGAGTTCCTCTCCCTCAAATTTGATGGGAACTGGCATGAAATCGCAGTAAGTTTTGATTAACTGCTTAATGCGACTGGGTTCTAAATATTCTTGTTCTTCGTCTTGGAGGGTAAGAGTAATAGTAGTGCCGCGTTCCGTGCGGGAAGATTCTGATAGTTCAAAAGCGGGAGACCCGTCGCAAGACCAGTGTACTGCTGGGGAGCCTTCTTGGTAAGAAAGAGTATCAATCTCTACTTTCTTCGCCACCATGAAAGAAGAGTAGAAACCTAGACCGAAATGACCGATGATTGCGTCGTCGCCGTTGCCTTGGTATTTTTGAATAAATTCTTCTGCGCTGGAGAAAGCGACTTGGTTGATGTATTTTTTTACCTCATCGGCGGTCATGCCGATGCCGTTATCGGAAATTGAGAGGGTTTTGTTTTCTTTGTCGATCGCTATGGTGATTTGCGGTTCGCCCATGTCGCCGCCGTATTCGCCGGAACGAGAAACCATTTTTAGTTTGGCAATGGCATCCACTCCGTTAGAAATTAGTTCCCGCAAGAAGACTTCGTGGTCAGTATATAGCGACTTCTTGATAATCGGGAAAATATTTTCGGTATGGATTGAGATTGTTCCCTGTTCTAAAACTGTCATAATTTTTCGCTAGGTATTTGTCGGTAATGAACCGTGATTAGTCATTGGTCATTGGTCATTGGTCATTAGTTATTAATTGTTAGTCGAGCTGAATTTTCCTGTTATACGTTGTTAGCTGCTAACTACTAACTACTGACTACTAACTACTGACTACTGACTACTGACTACTGACTGAGGACTATTTAATGATTTTCGGCGATCGTGCTCTCTTCTGCAAAAGGGATTACCACAAAAAGATGATTCGGTTTTCCCCACATCTTGCACAATTCTCAATCAGCCTTTGACGGGCGGGCAGGATGCCCACCCCACAACAAGAATCACTCTTTGTGGAACAGGCAGGAAAGCCTGTTCTTGAGCATGGTGCAAGATGTCAGTTTCCCTCACATAGTAGCTCACAAAGGCAACCGCAGCAGGAAAGTAGCGCCCTGCCCCAATTCGCTGCTGGCGCTGAGGCTGCCACGATGTGCCCGGGCAATGGTTTGGGCGATCGCCAATCCCAGTCCCGAACCGCCGGTATTGCGCGATCGATCGCTGTTGACTCGGTAAAATCGATCGAATATTCGCTCTAAATCTGCCGCCGCGATCCCAATACCGGTATCTTGAACCTGAACGATCGCCTCGATGTGATTGCAATCTAAAATAACTGTTACTTTCCCGCCCGCCGGAGTGTATTGAATGGCATTAACAATTAAATTAGCAACTAAGCGATAAAGTTGGTCGGAATTGCCGACAACATTTAATTGCTGTTGCACCCGCACGGAGGATGTGAGGGCTACCTTAGAAGCGATCGCCAAAGCTGCCAATTCCTCTACTAAATCGCTAACAAGGTCATTCAAACAACACAATTGAGGGCGATCACGTATCACTTGATTATCCATGCGAGCCAGTAGCAGCAAATCAGCCACTAACTGAGTCAGTCGTCGGTTTTGGCGATCGATCGTCCGCAAAATTTCCCTCGCCTCTTTTTCATCTAATTGAGGCGTCAACAGTGCTGATTCTACAGTCGCCTGCGAAGCCGCTAAAGGCGTCCGCAATTCGTGGGCGGCATCGGCCGTAAACTGTTGAATCTGTCGGTAGGAAGAGTAAATCGGTTTCATGGCCAATCCTGCCAACAACCAACTAGCAAACCCTATCAGAATCAATGCTGTAGGCAATCCTAATTTCAAAACCCATTTCACTGTACTGAGATAATCATTAAAGTCTTGCAGGCTCCGCCCAACTTGAAAATATCCCCAATCTTGCTGTGTTTGGGTATGTAGCGCTACAGAAATTTGGTGATAAACATTGCCTTTGGTATCAGTTATTGTTTGCCAGTATTGGGAGTTAAATCCGGCTGGTAATTCTTCTGGATAATCGCCAGCCGTAGCAATTAATTTACCGGAATAATCAAATAAACGAATATAGTAATAGCCTTGGTTGATAGCGCTTAAAATATGGCGGCTTGGCAACTGTTCTGTAATGCCTTTAACTCCCATTAGGCGGAGGTTGGGTAAAAGTTCGTTGACTATAGGCTCCAAGCGTCCGGGCTGCTGCAATTTGAGTTCTAGGCTGTCGTGTAGCGTCCCCGCTACGGATTCTAATTCCCGGTCTATGGCTACCCAGTGAGCGTGGGCGATCGCCTTATATACACCAAATCCCAACAAGCTTAAAATCAAACCCATTACTGCTGCATAGGAAATGGCTAATTGCCAGCGAGTTCGGTTAAAGAGTTTATTTTGATTCACCTTTCATATATTGCTAGTAATTGGTAATTGGTAATTAGTTGAAGATAATATTTTTTTATCTACCGCAGAGGGCGCAGAGAACGCAGAGGAGGAACAAAGAGAGAATAAGGTTAAATAATCTGGTTTCTGACACCCCTGCATAAGTCCTATTAAAATAAAAGTTTGCAGGCGAAAAATACATTTTTTATATTTAAATTTTATGCCAAATCCTCATGTTTTAGGAGTTCTGCATATTCGCTCATTCCGAGTTCCGCAAGTTGTCGGTCTTCTTCGGCAAATTCGCTGTAGAGTGCAGCTAAGTTAGTTTCATCGATTGCTGGAATAGTAACTAATTTGGCACGAAATTTCAGGAAAGCAATAAATTCAAATACTTGTTTGAGTTGTTCTATATCGAGCTTTTCTAACTCTTGTTGGATTAAATCTTTCATGGCAGTCATTTTTCCGATCGAGTTTTCTATATTATAGCCAGATATTGGAAACGAGATATAATCCGCCCGCCGTTGCCCCTACAGCTTTAATGTCTCATGCGGTATCCGACGCCGTGTACGGTTTCAATTAAATTCGTGCCGCCAACCGACTCAAGTTTGCGCCGCAGCAAACGCACTTGAGCTGCTACCACATTGCTAAAGGTATCTGCACTCGCCTCCCATAGCTGATTCCGAATTTGGTCAGTGGTGATAATTTGGTTGGGATGTTTCATAAAGTATTCTAGCAGTTGAAACTCTTTGTTTGTTAGAGAAATTATCTGGCTGTTACCACTTCGATCGAGATGGCACACAGTTCGATTTCCGCAGTCCAAAACTAGATTTCCTACCTGTAGCTGTTGCGGTTGAATTTGGGGCGATCGCCTTTGCAAAGCCCGCAATCTTGCTAACAGTTCCGCCATCCCGAACGGTTTAACTAAATAATCGTCAGCTCCGGCATCTAGTCCCGCAACTTTATCTTCCATTCGGTCTTTTGCTGTCAGCATCAATACGGGCAGTGCGCTATTTTTAGCACGCAATCTCCGCAGCAGTTCCAACCCTGACAATCCTGGTAGCAACCAGTCAAAAATAGCCAGGTTATATTGCATCCAGTGACTGTCTAAATATTCCCAAGCTTCACTGCCATCCAAAGCCCAATCAACTATATATTTTTCCTGCTTTAAAGTGCGATCGATCGCTTTCCCTAAATCTGGCTCATCTTCAACTAGCAAAACTCTCATAACTCTAATTTATAGCGGTAAATCCTTATACATTGTTAGCGATCGGCAGCATCTACCCCAATCTTTAAGATCACATACTGAGATGAAATCAGCATGAAATTTTCTGAATTCGCAGAAAAAGAGAACTATTGACAATAATTGACAACAAGCTGATAATGTCTTATAATCAACCACGAGTGAATATTTGAGAAAAGTTTTCAATAAGTATGACAGATTTATCCGATCGTCCCGCCATGAAAAAGCCGGGACGCTGGAGTCGCCGCCAACTGCTACAGCTAGGAATAGCTGGGGCTGGGGTAGCGGGCGGCGCGATCGCACTTCAAAACTTGACTCGCAAACCGGCATCAGTTGCGAGAATTCCGCCAATCCCCGCAGATGCACTCACCGTCAGCAATATCAACCCGATGCAAATTGCGCGGGATTTTGATTACGGCACGGTGACGCGCGAAAACGGGCGCACGGTTCGGGAATTTCGCCTAGAAGCTAATTCTTCGATCGTCCAACTTAACAGCGCCGTCACTTTCAACACCTGGAATGTCAACAATCGAGTGCCGGGGCCGACATTGAGGGCAACAGAGGGCGATCGCATCCGCGTCATTTTTTATAACAAAGCCGGACATTCTCATTCGCTGCACTTTCACGGCGTTCATACAAGCGAAATGGATGGCGTTAAACCAGTAAAAAACGGTTCAGTATTTATTTATGAATTCGATGCCAATCCTTACGGATTGCATCTATATCACTGCCATATTGCTCCTGTAACTCGCCATATAGGTAAAGGACTCTATGGAATGTTCATCATTGATCCGCCAAAACCCCGTCCTCCCGCCGATGAAATCATATTAATCATGGGAGGATACGACGTAAACGACGACGAAAAAAACGAACTTTACGCTTTTAACGGGTTGCCCAATTATTACATGAACAACCCGATCCCTATTTACCGAAATCAGCTAATCCGGCTTTACGTTCTCAACCTGATTGAGTACGAACCCGCCGTGACTTTTCACCTGCACGCCAACTTTTTTGACGTATATCGCACGGGAATGACTTTGACTCCCAGTGAAAGAACCGATGTAATTACAATGGGAGTAGCTGAAAGACATATTTTAGAATTCACCTACGGCTACGCCGGAAAATATATGTTTCATCCCCATCAAGATGCGATCGCCGAAGCAGGCTGCATGGGGGTATTTGAAGTCATCACTTAAACCAAATTCTGCTACCACGGTGCAGCGATTCAAATAAAGTATGAAATTATTTGACAAGCTCGATCGCAAATAGGTAGAATGAATAGCTTGCAAATAATTGAGAATTATTCTTAATAACTTGTGAGTCGAAATGCACATAACGTAAAAATTAGCAACAGCCATGTTACAATCCTTTCGCTTATTACCGACCGCCACCGCTACAGCCATCCTCGTTGCTCTGGCTGGTTGCGCTTCCACCCCCACGGCCAGCAACACCGACAGCAGCGCCTCACCCGTTGCTACAGCCAGTCCCGCATCCACAAGCGGTCACAGCATGAACCACGGCGGCAAAGGCGGCATCAACATCAATACTGCCATTCTTTCAGAGTTAGATAAACTCGAAGCCAAGTTAGGAGTACCGGCACTTTCTAACAAAATTCAAGCCAGCCGCCCTTACGGAAAAGTCGAAGAATTGGTTTCAAAAAATGTCATTACTCAAGCCCAATTTGACCAAATCAAAGACTTGGTAACTATTGAAAATGTGGTGCTGACAGGCGAACCTAAAGATGTAGACTACATGACTAAACTTGGCTTGATGAAAGGGCATCTTATCGTAGCAAAAGAACTATTGGATCAAGGCAAACCAGACCAGGCAGAACCGCACATCGGGCATCCAGTCGAAGAAATTTATGCCGATGTGGAAGATCAGCTAAACGAGCGTAAAATTCCTGAATTTAAGGCTACTTTAATTAAATTGCAGGATTTAGTTAAAGCAGGTGCAAAAGATCCGGCTCAAGTGAAGGCGGAATTTGACACATCAATGCAAGCAGTTGACGGAGCAATTGCCGCCCTTCCCGAAACTCAGCGCAAAGATCCGAAATTCGTGCTGCAAGTGATTAACGGCTTGCTAGATACAGCTAATTCCGAATACGGAGCCGCAGTTGCTAACGGCAAAATTTCCGCAATTATTGAATATCAAGATTCGCGGGGTTTTGTCATGTACGCGGAAATGCTGTACAAAGATATAGCCGAGCAAGTGGCTAAAACCAGCCCGGAAATTGACAAAGCAATTGTGGCTAACATGACAGAACTGAAGACAAGTTGGCCAACGGCGATCGCACCCCCCGCCCCCGTCAAAACCACCGAACAAGTCAACCAGCTAGTTAAAACCATCGAAAGCGACAGCCAAAAAGTTCTCAAACCCGCCTCTTAAAAAAGTCAACTGAAACCACGGTAATTGGTAAAAAGATTACCAATTACCTCCCGATATTACCTCAACTAAAAAAATGAATTTTGGCGAAGCATTGCCCACATTTGTAATTACTCTCCGCGAAGGAGTCGAAGCCGCCTTAGTTGTCGGAATCGTTCTCGCTTGTCTCAAAAAGTCGGGACAAAGTTATTTAAGTCCTTGGGTTTTCGGCGGTGTTGGCGTTGGAATTATTGCCAGCGCTTTGATAGGTGTACTTTTCGGCTGGACTATTCAAATTTTGTCCGCATCCAATCAGCCTTTTGCACCGATTATGGAGTCGCTGCTAGAGGCAATTTTTGGGCTTGTGGCGATCGCAATGCTGAGTTGGATGCTGATTTGGATGACCAAGCAAGCGCGATTTATGAAAGCCGAAGTCGAAGGCGCTGTGAGTGCCGCCTTAACGTACAACTCTCATGCCGGTTGGGGCGTATTTAGTTTAGTTTTGATTGCCGTTTTACGCGAAGGATTTGAAACCGTTTTGTTTGTGGTTGCCAAGTTTCAACAAGGGATTATTCCGGCAATCGGCGCTTTGGCTGGCATTCTCTCAGCCACCGGACTTGGCGTCCTGCTGTTTAAATGGGGAGTCAAAATTAATATCCGCCTGTTTTTCAAATATATGGGCATTTTATTGCTCTTCATTGTAGCGGGTTTAGTGGTATCTACTTTGGGAATTTTTGACAGCGCGATGAATATTTTATCGCAAACAAACCGCGAATCAGCCGCACTGTGTTTCTATTACGAAAGATTTACTAAAATCCATTCTTGCATTCTCGGGCCAATCGTCTGGAATACCTCGCAACTGCTTCCCGAAGAAAAGTTTCCTGGTTTGTTGTTGAGTGCGCTATTTGGCTACACAGATAAGCTCTATGTCGTGCAGGCGATCGCTTATTTCGTCTTTTTAATTACCGTCGGTGGCATTTACCTTCAAAGTTTGGCAGGTCGAGTGTTTTTCCCGTTCAAAAAAAACTCAGGTAACGAAATAAGAAATTAAGTGCGATCGAAACGCGATCGGCTTTGTAGTCGAAATGCAGGAGGCAGTTGTTTGTTGCTAATAACTAATTCGCCCCTAATACCAATTTAATGTGAAGTTGCACATATCTCGATCCCCCTAAATCCCCCTTAAGAAGGGGGACTTTGATCGGAATCTTGTCCCCCCCTTATTAAGGGGGGCTAGGGGGGATCGGATTCTATGCAGCCTCATAAAAAATTGGTATAACTTAGAGCGCATTAGGACATCAGCTATCTATTGATTGAATGTAAAACGACCGTCAACTTTTTCTCCGTTAATATCCGCAGTAACTTTCACGGGATAACTTCCTGCATCTTTGCCGGGAAACACCACAGCGTAATGTTTGCCCTCAGCATCATACTTGAGAGCTAGGGTTTGCTGCTTTCCATTCGGCAACTGCACTTGAGCCGTCACTTTGGCGTTAGGAACTGGTTCCTTTTTCTCCCCTTTTTGCAAAAAAACATCTAAATGAGTTCCGGTAGCTTCTTTTTCCGGTACAAACTCTAAATAGTAAGCTCCAGACTTGACAACTTGCCCCCCTTTAGTTGCTGTTTCAGGAGCAGTGGCAGGAGGCGAAGACGCAGGTTGAGAGGCGACAGGAGGGGAGGCTGGAGTGTTATTTGGATCGCTTGCTTGGTCGCCTTTACTGCAAGCTCCCAAAAACAGCAATCCGACACTACCTAGAACAATTAAATTTGACTTAAGCGATTTCATTTGTTTGACTCCTTGCTGACTGACAATAATTAGAAAATATCACACATTAACTACCTTGCCGTCTTCAATAACTCGCTGAGGTTGTTGAGGTCGTAAAAAATGCCCAAATTGAGCATACAAAGCTGGCAAAACTAACAAAGTTAGTGCTGTAGAAGTAAATAAACCTCCTAAAACTACTACTGACAGCGGTTGCAAAATTTCCTTGCCCGCCCCACCTTCAAATACTAAAGGTGCTAAACCCAAAGCTGAAGTTAAAGCGGTCATCAGGATGGCATTCAGCCGTTCCATCGAGCCTTTAATAATTGCTTCCTTAAAAGGCAGTCCTTCAGCAAATTTAGTGTTGTAGTTGTCTACTAATAACAAGCCGTTACGGGTAGCAACGCCGAATAACGTGACAAAGCCAACTAGGGAAGCTACAGAGATGATGCCGCCAGTCAAAGCTACCGCAATTACTCCTCCCACTAAGCCGATCGGCAAATTAATCATAATCATAGCAGTTGAAGGAAGGGACTTGACGGACAAGTACATCAATACTGTAATTACCAAAAAGGCGATCGCACTAAATATCATAATATTATGCGAAGCTCTTTGCTCAGCTTCAAATTGACCGCCGTACTGGATAAAATAGCCAAAAGGCAACTGCACCTCTCGTTTTACTTTAGCTTGAATTTCATTCACGACCGATAGCAAATCCCTACCTTTAGCATTCGCCGCCGCCACAATCAAGCGAGAAACATTCTCACGGTTAATCGTATTTGGGCCCGTACCGTATTTGACAGTCGCAACTTGGGCGAGGGGAATTTTATTGCCACTTGGAGTATCAACCAACAAATTCTGAATAGTTTCTAAGTTATTTCTCGCTTCAGGCTGCAACCAAACAACTAAATCAAAAGTTTGCTGCACCTCCAAAACTTGAGAAACAACTTTTCCGTTTAAAGCAGTCTCAATTATTTCAGAAAGCTCTCCGATTTTCAAACCGTATCTACCCGCAGCTTGACGGTTAAACTTAATTTGAATTTGTGGCACTGGTACCTGCGGTTCGAGTTGCAAATCCACAATTCCCTCAACAGTTTTCATTTGCTCTTCAACTTCGGCACCGATGCTGCGAAGTTGATCCAAATCCGGACCAAATATTTTGACAGCAATCTGACTTCTGACACCAGATAAAACCTCATCCATCCGGTGAGAAATAAAACCGCCGATATTTGGTGCAACTCCCGGCAATTTACCAAACTCCTGCCGCAGGGCTTCCAAAGTTTGCGGCCTGTTTTTCATCCCTACCTCGCTCAAACCTATATCAATGTGAGCTAAATTAACTCCCGCAGCATCAGCATCACCCGGAGCTCTGCCCGATCGCACTTGCACGTATTGAAACCTGGTATCATCCTTCAGTGCATCTTCAATAGCAAAAGCCGCGCTATCTGTTGTCTCCAAAGACACCCCCGGATAGAGCATAATAGTATTCACCAAAGTTTGCTCCTGAAACTCCGGCAAAAACACCCGCCCAAAAGATGGCAAAATAATTAATGCAGCCACTATACTAGCAGCCGCAAAAGCTAAAATAATCGCCGAATAACGCATTGAAATTCTGATACAATAATGATAAATATGCTTGCAAAATCTCGGCAACCAAGGTTCTTTACCACTCATGCGTTTGGTAGGCAACAAAATAGCGCAAAGGGCCGGAGATATTAACAGTGATTCCAGACTAGAAATCACCACAACTACCAAATAAGTAATCCCCATCGGCGTAAAAATCCGACCTTCTACACCGGGCAAAGTAAAAATTGGCGAAAACACCACAATCCCAATAACAGTCGCTCCAATTAACGAATCGCGCACCTCCTGACTGCCATCAAAAATCACATCCATCACCGGGCGAGGATGAAGAGAAGACGCATTTTCTCTCAAATTGCGGTAGGTATTTTCCGCATAGACGATCGCATCGTCGATCGCAGTGCCGATCGCCACCGACAAACCCCCCAAAGTCATCGTATTCAGCCCCAGCCCCAGCCAATACATCGCCAGCAGCGCCAACAGCCAAGTCAGAAAGAAATCGAGCAAAACAACCGCCAGAGTGCGCCAATTCATCAAAAACGGGATGAGAATAAGGGTGACTATAATACTGCCTTCAACTAAAGCCGATCGCACATTCTCCACCGAGGAATTAATATATTCTTCCTGTCGAAAAGTCACAGTAACTTTAATATCTTTGGGCAGAGCTTGCTGCACCTCAGCCATTGCTGCCTCAACCGCTTTCGTTACCGTCGGAGTATCAGCAACTGGCTGTCTATTTACCATCACAATCACAGCTTTTTTGCCGTTAAAACTGCCATCGCCCCGCTTGATTGCAGCACCAATCTTGACATCAGCTACATCAGCAATTCTGACGGGCGTTCCGTGGCGAGAGTCGATCGCCGATTGCTGCAAATCTTCCAGAGACTCAATCCGCCCCACCCCCCGGATTAAAGTTTCTCGATCCGGCGTAATTAAATACCCCCCCGGCGCGTTAACATTCGCAGCAGCCGCCGCTTCAGCTACTTGCTGCAACGACACATTAAAAGCTTTTAACTTGGCAGGTTCTACTAATACTTGATACTGCCTTTCTTCGCCGCCGTAAGCTACTACTTGAGCAACGCCAGTCACTGCCAAAAGCCGATTTGTGACTTGCCAGTCAACTAGACGGCGCACTTCCATCAAAGGAGTAGTTTCTGATGTAAAAGCATAGGTGATAACAGTGCCCACAGGAGAAGTTGTGGGAGAAATTTGCGGTGTTTCTACCCCAGCCGGGAGTTTGCTTTGTGCTTGCTGCAACCGTTCTGTTATCAACTGGCGCGCTTGATAAATTTCAGTTCCCCAATCAAAGATTACCTTAACCGCAGAAAGACCCACAGCCGAAGACGATCGCACTGCTGTCACCCCCGGAGTTCCGTTAATCGCACTTTCGATCGGCAGTGTTACCAAAGACTCGATTTCTTCCGGCGCGAGCCCTGGTGCTTCCGTCTGAATTTCGACTTGCGGGGGTGCAAAAGGAGGGAAGACATCAAGGGACATTTTGGGGATGATAGAAAATGTCCACAGACTAACAATAATGGTGGCGATAACGACTAGCCAGCGGCGGTTAATTACCCATCTAAGAATTGTGCTGAACATTTTATGATTTTATAGAGGTGATGACTATTAGCCACCGTTAGGCGATCGACTATTTAACAATAAAATTTAGCAGATATTAAAGGCTCCGGTTGCCGTAGCTTTTCCCGCGATTCCTTGGCTGAACAGTGTTAAATAGCCATTCTATTTACCTTGACACCCAAAAATGAAATTAGGATGAAATATTTTAACTTTCAACCCGGATTCATAAGTCATGTAAAATCTAAAATCTAAAATCTAAAATGATATAACCTGTATTGCTATTTTTTTTGACAATGCAGCTTACAACAATACTCACATCTTGCACCATTCTCAATTACTTGTTTAGGAACAGGCAAGATGCCTGTTCCACAAGAAAACTCATTCTTTGTGGAACGGGCATCTTGCCCGTTCTTGACAATAGTGCAAGATATCAGAATAGTTATTATGCAAGCACCAAAACACTACTCACAAACTGTAGAAAGCATTGGCGAAATAGACTACAATCCAGTACCGCCAAAGCGCTCGGAACGGGTAATCATGCGCGCTCAATTCAAAGGGCGTAAAAAACCTCTGCCGTATATTTTCGATGAAGAACGATCGTAGAGCCTTTCTGCGTGTAGGTAAATTAATCAACTATTTTGCAAAATAGGGATGTACCCTTTTGACTTACTTCAAAAAGATGAACTTGCCATTATTTCCATCTACATCCATCTTGATTTGAGCAATGTAAAACTGGCTCTGTACAACTTCACCTTCAGGGGTAAAGGAAATTTCACCGAGAGGGGTATTGTACTTTCCAGCTAGGATTTGCTGATTCAGCTTTGTGCGTAACTCTGCCAATGACAACGCGCTGAGTTTGGTTTTACTATCCAAAGCTTTCAAGGCTTCCACGAATACTTGTACGGCAGTGAAGGCTTGAGCACTAAACTGCGGTGGTTCCTTCTTGCTTTGCTTTACATAAGCATCGCGGAAGGCAGCATTGATTTCGCCTGGGGCTTCGGGACTATAGGCTTGAGCAATGATAATACCATCGCAGAGTGCTTGACACACCGAGAAGATATTAGACGTGTTCAAACCATTGCCGCCAACGATCGTACCTTGATAACCCAGTTCCCGCAGTTGCCGGATCAAGTTACCTCCATCGGCTGCCAATCCTGAAATAACAACTAAGTCGGGTTGGAGAGCGAGTGCATTACCAATTTGAGCTTGGAAGTCCGTGTCAGTAGTTTGGAACTTTTGGACGGTGACGATATCCAGCCCTTGGTTTTTAATCGCTTGCTGGAAAATTTTTGTCTCCGATGTCGTAAAAGCGTCATTTTGAGCATAAAAGACAGCGACTTTTTTAATCTTAGGATTAAGCTTAAGCGCTGCCTTTACTGCATTGGGAGCTACAAGCGAAATAGGTGCAGAGACACGCGCAATATATTCACCAATCTCAGGAATCCCTTTGGCAGTATTCGATGCGCCAATGACTGGCACTTTTGCTCGTTCTGCGATTGGATTGGCACTAAATGCCTGCTGAGAAGATGATGGCCCAACAATGCCAACCACTCGATCTTGATTAATTAGAGTTTGGAAGGCGTTGATGGCTCCTGCTTCATCTCCTCCAGTGTCTTGAAACACCATTTTAATAGGAGTACCATTAACACCTCCCCTCTCGTTGAAATATTTCTCAGCAATTTTGACACCACCCACTGATTCTTGAGCTAAAAGAGCATAGTTGCTGGTTTGCGAGAATGCTGCTCCAATTGGAAGGGCAGTGGCCCAATTGGGTGTAGCTGCTGCTGGTGTATTGCTCGGAGTATTAGTGGTGGTGGTAGGTTGATTGGTTTGACTGCAAGCAACAACCAGTAAAAAAGTGATGAACGAGGTGAGAATGTGAGTAAAGATACTTTTCTTAAACATCTTAGGACTTCCGCAGTGAGTATGTGCAACTACAATAGTCCTGAACATTTAGTTAGGTAATTGGTAATTGGTAATTCTATCTTACTCCCAACTTTCGCCAACTGAGATAAGGCGAAACTAGCCAGCGGCTGTTAATTACTCATCTAAGAATTGTGCTGAATATTTAAACAGTTGACTGTTGACTGTTGACAGTTAACAAAGTTACAGTATTATGCCTTCTTCCTGACATCCGTTACATCCGTTACAAAATCCGCTGCCGAACTTTCTTCGCGCCGATTTCCCCACCAAACCCCTGCTGCAAAAGTCAGAGATGCGATCGCAACTCCTCCCCCTATTCCCGCCCACCATAAAGACACGGGTAAATTATGAAAATTAACCTCTGTTACCTTTGGAGTTGCCTTTTTCTTTTCCTCGTCTTTTGAGGGCTTGTTGTCGCCGCGCAAAGATTGTGCGTAAAGTTGAGGTGCTCGCTGCGTTACTATCAAATCTCCCTCGAATAAACCCCTCTTCACTTCAACTAAATCTCCCGCAGTTTGACCGAGTTCAATTTCAACCGCTTGATAAGCATTGCCATTTTGGACGTAAACGGTTTTTTTCCCGCTAACATCCACTACCGCCGCACTCGGAATTGCTAAAATATTTGTGGCAGTTTTGTATGTTAAAATCTCCAACTCAGCAAACAGTCCGGGCTTTAATTCACCGTTAATATTATCTAGTTCTGCTTTCACCGGCACCACCCGCGTTTCTCCTGACACGGATGACCCAATTAAGGCGATTTCTCCATTGAAAGTGCGATCGGGTAAATTAGCGACTTTTACCCTGACTTCCTGACCCTGTTTTACTTGATTCAGGTCTTTTTCGTAAATATTGGCTGTGGCAAAAACGCGGCTGTCATTTAAGAGGCTCATCAACGGTTTTTCAGCGTTTACTGATTCTCCTGGGGTGATTTCGCGATCGGCTACCGTGCCCGAAATCGGAGCAACTACGGTAACGAGTCCTCGATCGTTGGCAACAGTTCCTAATTGTTGGAGTCGCGCTTGATAGGCTGCGTCAGCCAAGCGAATGCGCGACTGAGCGACTTCGACGGCAGTTTTGCCGCGTTTGACTTGGTTCTCGGCTTCTAGGACTTCCCGGCGGCTCTGAGCTCTGGTAAGTTGAGCTTTTGCTTCTGCTACTCTGCCTTGAGATTCCCGCAATTCCCGCATTGGGAGGTCTACTTCGGCTTGTTTAATTTCGGTTTCGGCTTTGATAACTTCAGGACGGCTTTTTGCCTTCGCCACAGCGGCTTTTGCTTCGGCGAAGTGGGCTTGCGATTCCAGCATTGTGCGCCGCGCGATCGCCCCTGATGCCACTAATTCTTTGTCGCGATCGAACTGTTCTTTAGCCACAGTCAGTTCTGTTTCGGCTCGCGCTATTTCGGCTTGCGCTATTTCAACTTGACGCTGATAGTTTTCTTTAGCGGCTTGCACCACGGAACGCTTATTTACTAATTCTTGTTCTTGCTGGTACTGCTTAGTTACCGCTGCCAATTGGGTTTGGGCTTGGGCGATTTCTGCTGCAGATATCTGACTTTGGCGATCGTAATTTTCTCGTGCTAGTTTGAAATCTCCTTCCGCTTGCTGCAAATCGGCCTCAGCTTCGGCACGTTTCGAGAGAGATTCAACCCGCAATTGTCCTAATTCTGAACTCGATACAACCGCAAGGGCTTGACCTTTTGATACTTTGTCCCCAGGCTTAACCAGCAACTCTACTACTTTCCCAGCAACAGGAGCCGTAACTTCTACTTTTTCGTTGGGTAAAGTTTCAATTTCTCCAGTAGTTTTAATGCCGATATCTAGTCTCTGGCGCGTGGCAGGGGAGATTTTAATTCCTAACCGTTTTGCTGTTTCGGCATCGACAGAAATAGCAGCAGGAGTTTCAGTTGTTTCGCCGCTATGGTGAAATTCATTTCCGTGGCCAGCGTGGGCAAAAACAGCGGCAGGATAACTTAGCAAAATTAGGCTGAACAAACTTCCCGAAAAGCTGCTAATAATTGCCGGACATTGAGCATATTTATGAAATATCATCGTTGGCATTGTCCTTGAAATCAGGTTGAGTACCACAGGTTTAGCAGTTGGTATTTTGCCAAGGTAAGTAAATGATACTCATTAAGTAAAGTTACTTATTAGCATTTTCCAAGAAGCGACCGCTAAGCAATGACCGAGAGCTAGAAATGCTCTACTCAACCTAGTATTTCACGGTCAAATGAAATTAGGATGAAATTTCGCATCAGCAGCCCAGATGCCCAGCAGATTCTAAAATACGAAGATAAGTTGTGCCTAATGACAAGCGATTGTGCTGTAGATTTTTTTCCGTTTTTTTAATCTCTGCTCGCGCTTCAATTTCGTTTGTCAATGCGCTCACTAGCTCATCTACGGCTGCATTTGATTTATAAGTGGTGTTTAATTCCAAGCTATTCAATATCATAAACTACCCTATCTATCTATATAGATTTTTGCTGACGTATCTACTACTTTAGAGGTAGATTTGCTCCATTGTCTACAGTATTCTTACCTAAGTTTCTACTACTTTAGACGTAGGACTGTTCAATTATCTACAGTATGTGTAGGTACTCTCAGGAAACTGAGGTGGAGTCAGACAAATTCTGACAGCCACAGTCGAGCTACATTACTTTGTCTACCAAGGTTGTCGCCACTTTTTCATTTGCTCAATTACTTGCTTTTGTGAAGCAAGTATTTCCTGAACATTTGACCTAACGTGATTCATGTCACTCATGTTGTGGATTTGTGTCATGTCATTGGTGACAAGTTAAGACTGTAAGTCTTTTGTCAAGAGGCTTTTAGAGAATTGTTGAAAAAAAACTGGTCAGAC
>NZ_JAUPTE010000088.1:0-26268 GCF_036701705.1 Microcoleus sp. w1-18aA5
TGGAGCAAAACTATCAGCCAGTTGCTTTGAAGGATATGTATTTTTAAACAGGATGAGCTGGGATAATTTTAACGAATTAGGAGACTTAAAAGCCCAAGTAGAAGCTTATTATAGATTCACAGGATACTATCCAGAGTCAGTTCATGCAGATCGAATTTATCGAACAAGAGAGAACCGAGCTTGGTGTAAAGAAAGAGGAATTAGAATCAGTGGGCCTCCTTTAGGAAGACCGCCAGCAAACGTCAGTAAAGAAAAAAAGAAGCAAGCCGCAGATGATGAAAGAATTAGAAATGCGATAGAGGGCAAATTTGGACAAGGTAAACGAAGATTCGGCCTGAATCGAGTAATGGCTAAACTCGATAATACATCTGGTACGGTTATTGCAATTACTTTTTTGGTAATGAACCTTGCTACCTGGTGGCGCCGGGTTTTTTGTGTGTTTTTATGTCTATTTGGAAAAACAACACCTGTTTTTGCGTGGAAGATAATCTACAATTATAATTGGGATGAATCGATACAGAAAAAACTTATATTTAACTCGGCTTGAAGATATCGATCGCTCTTATTCTTGATGTGCGATCGATTATTCAGCAAGCCCTAATTAATGTTGCATCTTCAATTTAATTATCGTGGCTCACCAGCAGCTTTCAAATATTAACTCTGCCGATAACCATTAATGATAGCGCAACTGCGGTATAACATTTTATACTAGATGTTAACTCCGCAAACAACTGTAAGATTAGCCGATCGCCCATCCTGTATATTGCCCCAAATACAGCGCCGCCCCCAACCCGCAAATCTCCCTTGCAGAAAGTACCACAAATGTGATACGGTTGAAGCTTGTGTCCAAATAACACCAGTCCATGCCAAAACTCAAAACTCGCAAAGCAGCCGCAAAGCGCTTTAGAGCGACCGGCAGCGGTAAGATCGTGCGCCGCAAAGCTTACAAAAGCCACTTGCTACAGCACAAAAGTTCAGCTCGCAAAAGCCGTCTCTCTAAGCTGGTCGTCATTGACGAGACCAACGACGCTAACGTGCGGTTAATGCTTCCATACTTGTAAAGTTTAACGGAAATTAAAGATGACACGGGTAAAACGCGGTAATGTCGCCAGAGCGCGCCGCAAAAAAATTCTCAAATTAGCCAAGGGTTTCCGAGGCGCACAGTCGAAACAGTTCCGCACAGCTAACCAACGGGTGATGCAGGCCCTGCGTAACGGTTATCGCGATCGCAAAAAACGCAAACGCGATTTTCGCCGCCTGTGGATCGCTCGGATCAATGCCGCATCGCGCCAGCACGGCACGAGCTACAGCAGACTGATCGGCAACATGAAAAAAGCCAACATCGAAATCAACCGCAAAATGCTGGCACAAATGGCGATCATTGACCCGGCAACATTCGGTAAAGTCGTGGAAATGGCTAATCGAGCCGGAGGCTGAAAGTTCGCTTGATTTTCAGAAGGCAGAAAGCAGAAGTAAGAAAGATTTAACGGTCTGCCAGAGAAGGAAAACTCCTGATAAATTTAGGAGGTTGAGACAAACTTTCCTTCTTTGTTCTTACTTCTGGACTCTTGCTTTTTCAGAAATCGCGATCGGGCCGGTCGATCGCTATTTCCTTGTTTTTTATACAGTTGCAGAGGCAAATGTTAGAGATTGCTAGCGCCTTAAAATAAATAAGACCTTCCACAGACCTACCTAAATTTAAGAAAAACATGGATAGTAATTTGCTCATTATTTACTTGTCAGTCCTGCTGGCTATACTCGGCAGCACTTCCTGGTTTGTGGTGCGCCAGATTCTCAAAACTCGGAAGCTGGAAATGTCTCTGGAACGCTTAGAAAATAAGCTGACAGTAGAAAAAGGAACAGCACAGGAATACTACGAATTAGGAAGTATCTATCTAGATAAGAAGCTTTACTCCCAGGCGATCGTACTGTTTCAAAAAGCCCTGAAAGCCAAAGACTTAGAAGGCGAAGAAAATCAAGCTGTTATTTACAACGCTCTCGGTTTTGCACACTTCGGCCAAGAACAGTACGACATAGCCATCCGCCACTACAAAGAAGCCCTGAAGTTGCAGCCAGAATACGTTACATCTCTCAATAATCTGGGTCACGCCTACGAGCGCAAGAAATTAACAGCCCAAGCCTTGGAAATCTATGAACAAGCTCTCGCCTGCGAGCCAGACAATACCACGGCCAAACAGCGAGTAGAGTCCCTTCGGAAGCGTTTGGTAATCTATAATTGAGCGCCCATGTTAGGAGCAATAGAGATCCCGCAAACCTGGTTTCATTCAGAAACCGGGTTTTTTCTTCACATAGTCCAAGATACTAAACTATCCAATACATTAATGCGTTAGTTTTTAAGAACAGGAATTCCAAGTGAAGCTCGATCACACACCGTCCCAGCACTTTAAATTAATGTCAAGATAAAAGCAGTACCTGCAATACCGGTCAGTCCTAACAATAGAAGGAGGAGAACGTAGTGACATCAATTCTCGTTGTCGAAGATTCGTGGTTGACTCGCAGGGTAATCTGCAAAATTCTCCGAGCAGAGGGATACGAGACTTGGGAAGCATCCAGCGGCCCAGAAGCTCTAGAACAGCTCGGCACTAAAACTCCAAACTGTATGCTCTTAGATCTGCTGATGCCAGAAATGGAAGGTCGGGAAGTCCTGCAAGCTATGCGCGATCGAGGATATAAAATTCCAGTGATCGTAATTACCGCAGACATTCAAGCCAGCACCCGCTCCGAGTGCATGGATCTCGGAGCCCTGGCAGTCATTCACAAAATGCCCAACTCAGACGAACTAATCGGGTGGATCAAAAAAGCTCTCAGTGTCAGCGAGGAGAGCGCCCAATGAAATTAAGCACTCGACAGCTCGATGCTTTGCAGGAACTCGTCAATATCGGGATCGGTCAAGCCGCAGGGGTTTTGAATGACATGATCGACTCCCCGATTCGCTTGCAAATCCCCTACCTTCAAATCTTGACTCCCATCGACGTGGAACAAGAGTTAGAGCAGCACCTCAACGGCGAGCAAATCGCTGCTGTCCAGCTCAAATTCACAGGCTCCTTTGGAGGCATTGCCCAGCTAGTCTTTCCCACCAACAGCGCTGCCCTGCTGGTGACAATGCTTACAGGGGAAGAAGGAACTCACGATCTCGATTCAGTCAAAATTGGTACGCTGAGTGAAGTGGGAAATATTGTAATTAATGGGGTTATGGGTGCAATCAGCAACGTGCTTCAGCAGCGCCTGAACTACTCAATTCCCACTTATAGCGAAGGGACGATTGCTAGTTTGCTGATCTCTGGCGGTTTAGCTACTGATACAGTGGTTTTATTAGCCCAGACCAGTTTCATGATTGAAAGGCTTCACATTGAAGGAGATATTATTCTTATTTTCAATGTTAATTCCTTTGACACCTTGTTGACTGCTATCAATCAACTTGCCGGGGGTCTATGATTGAGGAGAGCAAAAGTATTAAGGAAAAGTTTGGGGTTCTCGACAGCGTACCAGTCGGCGCCTGCTTGCTGCAAGATGATTTTGTGGTGCTGTTTTGGAACACTTGTCTGGAAGAGTGGACTAAAATTCCCCGCAGCCAAATATTGGGAACAAAGATCACAACCCATTTTCCTCACCTGAGTCAGTTAAAGTACGCCACTCGCTTCAAGCAAATCTTTGCAGGAGGCCCGCCAACAATTTTTTCTTCTCAAATTCACAAACACCTGATTCCGGCAACTTGGCAAGACGGCCAGCAGCGAATTCAGCAAACTACTGTGACTGCTGTGCCGGCACTGGAGGCTGGCATTGAAGAACAGGAGATTAGAGACTGGATTCTCCATACTCTTGAGCTGGAATCAGACGGTAATGTCGGCTCCCGATCATCAAGAAGTGCTTTTGTGGCTAGAGAATCTCCACCCTCAGTTTCGTCATCAATATGGCCGGGGGTCAATGCCCCATCGTTCTACGCGCTGTTGGTGATTCAAGACGTGACCGACCTCACCCATCGCATCCAAGCTTACCGCACAATGCGGGATCAAGCTTTGGAAGAAGTGCAAGTGCGTCAGCGGGTGGAGGAAGAATTGCGATCGAGCCAGCATTTCATCCAGCAGATTGCTGACGCGGCGCCTTATTTGCTCTACATCTACGATTTGACCCAACAGCGAAACGTTTACGTCAACGGTCAAGCTTCTAAATTGCTGGGCTACACTCCCTACGAAATTTTACAGATGCAAACTGCTTTGTACTCGAGTTTGGTGTACCCAGAAGATTTGCCGAGGCTCAAAGCCCATCAGCAAAAATTTCCCTCGACTCAAGACGGGCATATTTTGGAGTTGGAATATCGCCTCAAACATCGATCGGGCCAATGGCGCTGGTTTCGCTGCCGCGACCAAGTTTTCGCCCGTACAGCCGACGGCTGTCCCAAACAAATTTTCGGCACCGCTCAAGATATCACCGAGTACAAGCGGGCAGAAGAGGCGCTGCGGCAGCAGAACGAACGAGAACTGCTGATGGCGACGATTACTCAGCACATCCGCCAGTCTCTGGATTTGGGCGAAGTGCTCAGCACGACAGTGACAGAAGTGCGTCAGTTCCTTCAGGCTGATCGAGTGATGATCGTGCGCTTTAACACCTGTACCGGCAGTGTCTGCGCGGGCCCGGCGACGGGGGCGGTGACAGTGGAATCTGTAGCTCCCAACTGCCAGCCCATGTTGGGGGAAACCCTGGAAAATTTCTGTTTTGACCAATTCTATCTCGAAGCGTACCAACATCGAGCGATCCGACCGATCGCCGATATCTTGGCCGCGGATTTGCCGCAATATCAAATTGACTTACTCGCACAATTTGCGGTGAGAGCTTATTTGGTTGTGCCTTTAGTGCAAGGAGACGAGTTGTGGGGGCTGCTGATGGCCCACCAGTGCAGTCCCCGGCAGTGGATGCAGTTGGAAGTAGAGTTGCTGTCTTCTCTGGCCACCCAGTTGGCGATCGCGATCAAGCAAGCAGAACTATACCAGCAGTTGCAAGCGGCCAACCTCAAGTTAGAGCGCTTGGCAACTTTAGACGAACTCACACAACTAGCAAACCGCCGCCGTTTCGATCAGTATTTAGAAATGGAGTGGGGCAGACAAGCCAGGGAACAAACGCCTCTGTCCCTGATTCTCTGCGATATTGATTCTTTTAAAAGCTACAACGATACCTACGGACACCCAGGGGGAGACGAATGTTTGCGACAAGTCGCCGCGGCGATCGGCAATGCAGTCAATCGCCCCGCCGATTTAGTAGCTCGCTACGGAGGCGAAGAATTTGCCGTTATTTTGCCCAATACCGCGATTCAAGGCGCGGTGCTGGTAGCCGAACACATACAGCTCAAAATCGCAGCTTTGCAGCTTCCTCACGCTGGTTCTCAGGTGAGCCCGTACGTCACTCTCAGCTTGGGCGTCGCGAGTATTGTTCCTGCATCTGAATCGGGAGCCGAAATTCTGGTTGCCGCAGCCGACCAAGCGCTTTATCAAGCTAAACGACTTGGGCGTGCTCGTATCCAACTTTACCAGCCTGAGCCTGCTGCCAAGGCGAATGGGACAGGCACTTCGATACTTCCTGTAGATTTTTCCCTACCCAATACTAATTTACCCTCTCCCACTAGCGCTTGACGAATTGCCATATTTGTGGGTTCCGAGTAGTTATACCACTACGTAAAAAATGCCCCTGTCAGCGCGTGGCGTGATCCAAACCCTGATATCCCTCTTCTGTGACTCTGCGAATTAAAGAAGTAAGAAATAAGCTAGCTCAAACATAAAAATAAAAGGGTTGGAATTGATTTATTCTATCAATTAAATCCTTGAACCCAAGTAATAAATTAAGATTACCAAATATTAGACCTCTTGCAAAATAATTTTATGCTATAATCAAAATTTTTGCTTAATTAGAGCAGATTGCACGTTATATCAGCACTTGACAATTATGAGTTGGCTCTCAGGTCTAACACTCAAAACCTTCAATTCTAACATAGATTTTTTTTGCAAGAGGTCTATTTATAACCAAGGATAAACAAACCAAAATATAAGGATAGTTTAGATAAGCTGTTGTGCATTTAATTTGTATGTTGAGCGCGAGCAGGATGCCCGCCCCACAAGAGGAAAAATTTATTTTACTATGCAATTTAAATGCGGATTAGCTTAAGCTATTGTGCATTTAAACTGTGATACAAAATTACCCTAATTTGTGTTTTTTAGTCCCATTCAATAATCAACTCTCGGTAAAGATTCAGGTATCTGAAAAGTAGTCACAAAAAGACTTATAAAATTCAAGGATTCGCTAAATCTACAGCTTAATTCTCAATAGATACGAAAATAAAAGCTTTCATGTTTCTTAATAAGAATGGATCTTTGATAATTATTCCACCAAATGTTTACAGCGTATAGGTTTTACTGATTTTCGCATGACCTGAATCCTTACAACTCTCCTTCATTTAAGACGCGATAAGCTGTTACGCATTTAAATTGGAAAATCGGGACAGGCTAGAAGCCCGTCCCACAAGAGTTTTATTGATTTTTGACACACAGTTTAAATGTAGAACAGTTTATAAGAGATATCTTGCAAAATATTTTTGGGCCATTATGGAAAATTTAGCCATTTTTATAATCTAGCAGGCTAGGCAAGTTTAAGCAGATGCCAATCAACCCAATAACTCAAAGTTTGACCTAAACTTGAGCAAACTTTTAAGGATCACACATATTTTTTTACCAGAGGTTTATTGCCAGAAGTTAGGTCCAGTAGTAGCCTGCCATCCAGTGATTTTAGAGCAGTTTCTCAAAGATTTTTGGGATTATTAACGGGAATTATTAGCTTACAAAGATTGCCCGAGTGCAGAAGCTGCACGGGAATTAAAGTCTAAATTTTGGCAACTTTTTGACACTTTAAGCGGTTATGAGTTATTGTATCAACGAAAACAATTAACTGCTGGCAAAGCATTTCTTGTTGCGAGCGGGTTTTAGAGCATCCTGAATTACCTTTGCATAATAATCCGGCGGAGTTAGCTGCCCGGACTATGGTGCAGCATTGTAATATTAGCTATGGGAATCAGACTATTGAGGGGACTCAGGCTTGGGATACTTTTATGTCTATTGTTGCTATTACTTGTCAGTTGGCAATCAGCTTTTTGAGTATGTGCGTGACCGCATTTCTCAACTGGGAAATATTCCATCTTTGGGGACTATTATTCTCGAAAAATCTTCTCTTCTTCCCTTGGGCTTATCCTGGTAGCTAGAATAACTGCTCCCCCTATTTATTGAGCAGATAACCTCACAAGCTTGATTTGGCACAACCGCTAGCCTTCACCCCAAGCTGACAAGAAGCCCATTATTCTCAAACGCAACATTTGTTCAAAAACACCTGGGTTTTAGCACCTGCTTGTACGTCCGGTAAGGCTAGCCACCACCGCCACTAACTCGGCAGCATCTACGGGTTTGGTCAAGTGCATCTGAAAACCTGCTAATAGTGCCTGCTGACGATCGTCATTCCGGGCATAAGCCGTCAGCGCGATCGCGGGTAGCCTACCACCCCGCTGCGCTTCAAGTTGACGTAACTTGTGGATCAGGGAGTAGCCATCCTCATCCGGCATCCCAATATCGCTCACTAAAACATCGGGGCTGTGATCGGTTGCGGTTTCGATAATGGTCAAGGCCTCCTTGACTGAAGCCACAGCCATGACACCAGCACCATACTTTTCGAGAATCGTGCTCAGCAACTCTAGCGCGTCAGCCTCGTCCTCTACAACTAATATTTGTAAGCCTTCAAGAGTCGGCGAGGCCTGAAACCTCCCATGCGCCTCGCCGATCGAGTTTAATGGCTCGGGAGCGCTCGGTGGTAGATGGATAATCATCACGGGCAGTTTGACTGTAAAAGTCGTCCCCTGTCCTATCCCTGGACTCACTACCGTTACAGTCCCGCCATGTAATTCAACTAATTGACGCACAATGGCTAACCCTAAACCCAACCCCCCATAACTGCGAGTAGTCGTGCTGTCGTGCTGGCTGAAGCGATCGAAGACAAACGGTAGAAAGTCCGAGCTGATGCCTGCTCCAGTGTCGCTGACAGTAATTTCAACATGGGAATTAACCCGCTGCAAACTAATCTGGACTCGCCCGTCTTTAGGGGTAAATTTAAGGGCATTAGAAAGTAGATTCCACACAACTTGCTGCAACCTATCGGCATCACCCAAGAGCGGGCCAGCTTCAGAATCGAGCACGCTTTGCAGGCGAATAGACTTTGCCTCAGCCGCCAATTGTACAGACTCAATCGCCGATTCAATCACCGGCACGAGGTTGACAGGCCGGACTCGAAGGCGCAGTTTACCTGTGATGATGCGAGAAACATCGAGGATGTCTTCGATGAGCTGGGCTTGAGACTTTGCGTTTCGCTCGATCGTCTCCAAAGCCCGCGCCACCTTATCCTCACTCAGGTTTTTTTGCCGCAACATCGTTGACCACCCTAAGATCGCGTTGAGAGGAGTTCTGAGTTCATGAGAAAGAATCGAGAGAAACTCATCCTTGGCACGGTTGGCTGCCTCTGCGTCTGCCCGAATTATTTGTTCACGCATCAATAATTCGTCTTTGGTGCGATTAGACGCTTCCAGTTGGGCAGTGCGTTCCTGCACCCGTTGCTCTAGCTCCACATTAATCGCCTGGATACGGCGGCGACTCTCTTCTAGTTCCTGGTTTGTAAGGGCGAGTTGGGCTGGACTTGGCGCATCAAGCGCCACTGGAATTAAGGGAATCAGTAAAAAGGTGAACGTATAGAAAGACCAAACACCAGTGACAGCTTTGATCAGTCCTGAAACCCAATAAATGGGGTGCCAAAGTGTCACTATTTCCATCAGGTGCGTCGTGCCACATAAGCTAAAGATAAAGAAGAAACCCACCAGCAGCATCACGGTGTGAGCAGGCAGATCCTTACGCTCATTCGTAAAGTAAACAATGGCAAACGCCACCGAGTAATAAGCGAGGGTAGTCAAGGCATCCGACGTTATGTGCAGCCAGACTAACTCCGGTTTCCAGAGGTAACAATGCCCGTGAGGAATGAAATTATTAGAAAAGAAGGTGCTCAAGAGGTCAGGCATATTAGTTTACGGCACTGTCAAGTTAATTTAGGGGGTGTCATCAATTCAACCAGATGACCGCAGCAGCCAGAAGAATCGCGCGCCGGAAAGTTCACCGCCTAGGGTGATAGCGCGTCGCGATTGCCTGATACTGCTTGAGCTTGGGGAAAAAGTTCTCAATCAAATGACGGGCTTTGTACAATTGAGCATCGTAAGTTTCCAGGGTCTTGCAATTGCGGCGAGGTGAAATCACGGTGGTCTTCCCCTCAGCATTGAGGCGGTCAATCACACGCTGATCTGGATCATAGCCCTTGTTAGCCAGCAGTGTATCCGCCACCAGTAATGGCTGCAGTTGGTCGCCTCCTGCTCGCGTCACCAGTTTGTCGGGGGGTGAGGTGAAACCCCAACGGATTGGCCAACGCATCCACGCGCTCGCATGAATCTTGTTACTCAATCGCCTTTTGCTGCCACCAATTGCTTCATTCCTACGCTCTTCAAAAAGCTCAGCAGGAAGATGTTTCTTTCAATTGGGAAAATGCCTGAATTGAAACTAAGTGTACAGCCGGGAAATAGTGGGTAAATGTGATTTAATATATGTCGTTAAGATTCGCTCCTAACAACGAAAATAAAAAATGTTAGAGTTCGATCGCCTATTCCAAACAATCGAAGAATTAGTAATGCTGCACTCACCCAGCGGTGCGGAATCGGAAATTAACGAGCGGTTGATGGAAAAATTCGCCGCCCTAGGAGTGAATGCTTGGGTCGATCGCGCGGACAATGCGATCGCCCTAATTAAGGGCCGCAATCCCGAAAAGTCGATCGCCATTACCGCCCACAAAGACGAAATTGGCGCCCTAGTTAAAACAATAGGCGAGAGTGGCCGCGTGGAAGTCCGCAGATTGGGCGGCGCATTTCCTTGGGTTTACGGCGAAGGCGTGGTGGATTTGCTCGGAGACAAGCAAACAATTAGCGGCATTCTCAGCTTCGGTTCCCGCCATGTTTCTCACGAATCTCCTCAGAAAGCTCAGCAGGAAGATGTTTCTGTAAAGTGGGAAAATGCCTGGATCGAAACTAAGTGTACCGCCGAGGAATTAGCCGAGGCCGGAATTCGACCGGGCACGCGGATGGTAGTGGGAAAGCACCGCAAGCGCCCGCTGCGGTTGAAGGACTGGATCGCGAGCTACACTCTGGACAACAAGGCTTCAGTGGCAATTTTGCTGGCTCTGGCGGAATGTTTGAAAGAGCCTGCGGTGAATGTTTACTTGGTAGCGTCGGCGAAGGAGGAGGTTGGGGCGATCGGAGCTTTGTATTTCACGCAGCGCCAGCCGTTGGACGCGCTGATCGCTTTGGAAATTTGCCCTCTGGCGCCGGAATACCCGATTCGTGACAGCGAAAACCCGGTTTTGCTGGTTCAGGACGGCTACGGAGTCTACGATGAAGGATTGAACGCCCAATTGCGCGCAGCAGCCACAGCAGCCGATGTAGAGGTGCAGTTGGCCGTAATTAGCGGTTTTGGGAGCGATGCTTCGATCGCCATGAAGTTCGGCCACGTAGCCCGCGCCGCTTGTTTGGCTTTCCCCACCCAGAACACCCACGGCTTTGAAATTGCTCATCTCGGGGCGATCGGCAATTGCGCCGCCATCCTCAAAGCCTACTGTGACGAGCTTTGGGACGAGTAGAAAAAAAACTTTCCCAAAGTAGTTGACAGATTGGGAAAGATTAGTTAAGGTAATAAAGGTGCGGAACACAAGCAAACGCAACGCGCCCCCATCGTCTAGAGGCCTAGGACACATCCCTTTCACGGATGCGACGGGGATTCGAATTCCCCTGGGGGTATTGAAAATTTAAGTCTGATATCCAAGTGATATCTAGTATGTAGGGTGGGCATTTTGCCCGCCCTTATTGCTTTATGACTTACGCACGGGTAGCCAGAAACCGGTTTTTTGCTCAGAAGACACGTGAGATCCCGCAGCAAAGGCAACAACCTGCTTGATTTAGTTTGGTTCCTGGTGCATCGTTGAGCGATTTACTCCGGATTATTGAGCGGATACATAGGCTCAATATAGTTGAACACTTAGACAGCTAATAGCAGCAAAGGGGAGTGCGATGTACATACCTGTTACTTTCGACCACAGCGGCATCCAAAGGAACGAAGCAATAGAAATAAAAGTTAGAAACTTTAAAGACTTAAACTTACAGGAAAGACATATTGAAGAGTTCTTACGCAAAAACATTAATTTGCTCTTTGGGGATGACCAAACTCTTCTAGTTGTTGGTCAACAAGTTCGTAATGCGAGTAACGGGATTAGCGACTTAACTGCCATTGATGCAGATGGCAATATTGTTCTAATCGAGATTAAACGCGACGTACAAGACATCAAAGCCAGAAAAGAACCTTTTGAATTTCAAGCTATCAGGTATGCCGCGAGTTATGCCAAAATTTCTACACCTGAATCCCTTGTAGAGTTGGTCTATAGTTCGTATATCGAGATCCACAAAGATGAGTATGAATTAGGTGATTTGACTCCTAGTGAAAAAGCGAGACGAGAGTTGAATAAATTCTTGTCAAGCAATGACGCACTCAAAACCTTTAACAAAAAACAACGAATAATACTTATAGCCTCATCCTTTGATGAGCAAACCCTTTCTGCTGTTGCTTGGTTGATTGCAAATGGAGTAGACGCAATCTGTCTTAATATCACTCCTGTTTTTATAGGACAGCAAGGTTTTTTGAGTATGGAGAAAATTTTGCCTCCGGCACAACTGGATGATTTTTACGTGGGTTTAGCCGGAGGAGGTTCTACAATCAAGGGAGAAATTATATCCAGTGCTTCTGCCATTGAAAGAACTTTTCTACCTCGAATGGACAAGTTGTTTGATTGGCAAATAATCAAAGCTGGCGATTACCTTGAGATTAAAACATTTGAAAGCTCTGAAGCTATAATAATTGATCCTACATTTGTCAGATTTAATGGGGAAGAAATCTCCTATAATAAGTGGGGAAAGAAAGTTACTGGTTGGTCTTCTATAAATATTTATGAATGGGCAAGGCTTAGTTCGATTAAGAAGACATTACATGAACTAAGGATGGAAAAAATGGCAGAGTTGGAAGCAAAAGCCAGTCAAGGTGAAAAAGTTCAAAACGAAGAGGTTGGATAGATTACATACAAAATTGTGAGAAGGACTCTTAGAGCGTTTCCGCTCGATCGATCGAAATTCCTGTAGTAGGTTGGGTTTAACTTAGTGAAACCCAACATCAACTGTTGTTGGGTTTCATTATTATATAACAATCATCAATCCTGCGACTTCAGCAAGGGTTCAATCTGCTGCCTTTGAAACTGCAATTCATCCGCCAAAGGCTGGTAAATTTCCCGATCGCCCGATTCATTGCAATAATCCCACAAACCATTGTAACAGTGCCTGTCGTCGTCCCAACCCGGATGGTTAACAATCGGATACAAGCAGATTCCCTCGATCGGAACTCCTGCTTTCATCGCCGCCATTACCTCGGTGCACACATAATTAAACCAGACAGGTCTAAAATCGTCTTCAGTGCCTGTTTCTGCTACGAATAAGGGGCGACCGTAGCGCTCAAACACTTCTTGCAGCATTTCGCGAAACGGGCGGTACAGCGGATCGGTGTATTTCATGGGCTCTTCATTGTGAATCCACTGATTGCGATCGTAATAATTCACCCCAATAATATCGAGATATTTTTCCTTGCCGCCGAGTTCCGGGCGAAAGCGTCCAGCCAACATATCCCAAGCTTGATATTGAGATAAGCGATAACCTTCCGCCGCGTCCCGATCCTCCGGTTTTTCAGGGTCAGCAATAATGTTAATTGTGGGGTCGATTTGAACGATGCGGGTGCGGGGATTGACTTCCCAAACAGATTCTATCGCTGCGATCGCAGCTTTGATTAACTGGACTTTTAGCTCGTCTCCCCGCCCTTTTGCAAACGGATTGATGTAGGCGACATCGCCGCCGGCCCAAGCAATAAATGAAATTTCATTGACAGGTGTCACGAAAGGTGTTTGGTCGGTTTCCTCAGTTAGCACTTCCATAAAAGCGCGCACCATGCTGGCAAACCTGGACACAAATTCGGGACTGAAAATATCAATATCGTCGGGCCAACCGTAGTGAAACAAATCCCAAATTACCTGCATTTTCATGTCGCGGGCGGCCCGGATAATTGGCAGGGAACTGGAAAAATCGTATTTTCCGGGTGTCTGTTCAATTAAGTGCCAGCGGAGGCCTTCGCGGACTGTATAAATGCCTTTTTCCTGCAAGCGTTGGTAGTCGGCTGCTACAAATTTATCGTGGCCGGTGGCGGCTGTGACATCGAGACGCTTTCCTGATAGCAATTTGTGGGTGGAACATTCAAAGCCGCCCATGAAAAAACTTTGAAACATCAATCGAATGGGTAATGGGTCATTGGGCATTGGGCATTAGGCATTGGGCATTGGGCATTGGGCATTGGGCATTAGGAATTTAGAAATTGGTAATTGTTAGCAATTAACTAATAACTAATAACTAATAACTAATAACCGATCCCCCATGCCCCATGCCCCATGCCCCATGCCCGATTAGCACTGAGTAATAGCTTGCGGCTGTGAACTTTCTTCGGGAATATCCCAGCCGAGAGTTGCCGCAGCCATCGTCTCTAGGGGAAATTTGGGAGTGCGATCGGCATACAGCAAACCGTTAGCTTCTTGGTAAGTATCGGTTAACTGCGTGTAACAAAATCCACTGAACATTTCCACTTGGTTTACCACCTTCAGCAGCGCGGTGTAGCGCCTTTGCAGTTCCTTCGTGTCCCATGCGCGCACGTAGCCCCAAACCCTGTAAAAATCGGGGTTTTCGTGGCCGGCGCAGGCGATGCCACCGAATTCTGTCAGCATCATCGGCTGTCCTTGGTGCGGGTGGCCGTCTAGGGTGAGGATACGCCCGCCCGGACGCCCGCGATCGAACAAATCGGCTAGCTGAACTTCGGGCCCGTAGCGCTTAGCTAGGGTTTGCGGGTTGTTGTCATAGTCGTGAATCGCCAGGATGTCGGTATCGATGCTTTCCCAGCCGTCGTTACCAATGACGGGGCGAGTCGGATCGAGGGTTTTGGTTAAGAAATACAGCGCTTGCACGTAGTTGCGGTGGGCTGCGGCTTCGACTAAATTCGGAACTCCCCAAGATTCGTTGAACGGTACCCAGACTACGATACAGGGGTGGCTGGCGTCGCGGTCGATGACTTCTGTCCACTCCCGCGTCAGCCGTTGTACGGCTTTGGGAGTGAAGCGGTAGGCGCTGGGCATTTCTTCCCAAACTAGGAGCCCCAGCACATCAGCCCAGTACAAAAATCGGGGGTCTTCGATTTTTTGGTGCTTGCGGACGCCGTTGAAACCCATTGCTTTGACTAATTCGACATCGTGGCGCAAAGCTTCGTCGGAAGGGGCAGTCATCATGGTGTCGGGCCAGTAACCTTGGTCGAGCACCAGTCGCAAATAGTAGGGGCGGCCGTTGAGCATGAAGCGATCGCGCTGGATGCTGACAGTCCGCATCGCGGTATAAGATTTTACCTCGTCGAGGAGTTTGCCGTCGGCCCACAACTGTACTTGAGCGTTAATTAACGTAGGTTTTTCGGGACTCCACAGCAATTCGTTGCGGTAGTCGTCGATACCAGGGTCCGAGAGGGCGATACGGCGGTGGATTTCGCCGTTGATGACTTCGTAGGTGTCGTTGACTAGCAGCAAACAGCCGATCGACAGTTTGACTTTAATCTGGATTCCCGACTGGCGATCGCCCGCGACAAACGCTTCAAAACCGATTTCCCAGCGTTCAAACTGCGGAGTCCAGCGGATGCGCTCGATATAAGTGTGAGGCACCAATTCTACCCAGACTGTCTGCCAAATCCCGGTCGTGCGCGGATACCAAATACTGTGGGGCTCTATTTGCCAGTCTTGCTTGCCGCGCGGTTTCTCCAAATCTTGCGGGTCGTCCTGGGCCCACACTGTCACCCGCTGCAGCCCGTTGAGGTTCACAACTGCTGTAATGTCTGCGGTGAAAGGAGTGTGTCCGCCTTCGTGTTCGATGACAAATTGACCGTTCACCCAGACGCGGGCGCGGTAGTCTACGGCCCCAAAGTGGAGGAGAACTCTGCCTTCTGTGTGGGGTACGTCAAATTCGCGTTCGTACCAGCAGTTGGGGTGAAAATTCGTGTCGCCGATCCCGCTTTTTGCCGATTCTGGAGCAAACGGCACTTCTATAGTGTGAGTCCACTCAGAAATATCGATCGGCTGCACGCAGTGGCCCGCGTCATCGTAAGCAAACCTCCACGGACCATTGAGACAAATCCAGTTGCTCCGGCGCAGTTGGGGGCGCGGATAACCTGTTTTCCGTCCTTGAACTGTCACCTTACTATCAAGAGTTGCAGACTCTTCTATCTCACAATTTTCTAGTTCTCTACCTAACCAACTCATCGGCACATCTACCCAAAGTTATATTTATAGGTTAGCGACAATTACCCCCACTTTGACAAGTCTTTTGCTGATTAATTTGCAAAAGTTCTGCCTATTAAAACAGCCTCATCTGAAGACTCTCTTGTGCTGAAGTCATTAGTCAGAAGAAAAAAGAATAAACCAGGAAGATTTTTCCTGTCTCCCTCTCCCCCTCTCCCTCTAGCTAGCAAGACTTTGCAAACCTCCTAACGGTTCAGTTAGCTCACTTTTAAAAGAAAATTCTTCTGCAAACGGCAAACACTGAAATATTTGCTGTAGTCCCGTGAGTTCAAAGAGAATTCTAACTTGTTCGCTCATGGCAGAGATCAAAAGTATACATTCGCTGTCTCTCACTAATTTCACGATCGCCACTACAGCCATTAACTCGGAATTTTTCAGGAAATTTATTTTTGAGAAATCCAGCATCAGAATTTTGCCACCGCTTTCAATGAGGCGCTGTATTTCTTTCTGAAACTGAGCAAATTGAGAAACTTCCAAAACCTCATGAGACAAAACAATTTTAACTAGAACGTTCATTTTCACCTCAAGGCTTGTTTGAATTATTAAATAACTTTTGATAAAAATCTAGTAAGGTGCTCAATCAGCACCTTACCTTTTTACCAGGAACTCGCAACTTCCAGCTACTTGCTAACAGATTGGCCGTTGCCGTTGCCGTTGCTGTTGCCGTGGTTGACAGCAGCGACTTCTAGAGAAGCTGCTGCGGCTGGGCGATGGGAAACTCCATTGGATGTGCTGACATTAGAGACAGAAGCGTTAACATTTTCTACCAATTCAATCACCGGCTTGGTAGTAATTTGTTTGTAAGTTGTCAGAGCTTGAGCGACCACTTGATCCATGTTGTAATACCTGTAAGTCGCCAGCCTTCCCACGAAAGATACTCCCGGAGTTGCATCAGCCAAAGCCTTATATTTCTTGTAAATTTCGGCATTTTCGGGACGCGGAACCGGGTAGTAAGGGTCTCCCTCAGCTTGCGGGTATTCGTAGACAATGCTAGTTTTTAGATGCTCTTGTCCGGTGAGGTATTTAAACTCGGTGCAGCGAGTATATAAATGCTCGTTGGGGTAATTTACCACCGGTGCTTCTTGGTGTACGGCTACGTTCAGTGTTTCGTGCTTGAATTCTAAGGAACGGTAAGGAAGTTTGCCGTAGCAATAATTGAAATAGGAATCGACTGGCCCGGTGTAAATCATTTCTCCGTAAGGGATAAAACCCTCAATCTCCCGGTAGTCGGTATTCAGCATCACCTTGATGTTTGGGTGAGAAAGCATCTTTTCAAACATCCGAGTGTAGCCGTGCAGCGGCATTGCTTGATAGGTATCGGTGAAATAGCGATCGTCCCGGTTAGTGCGAGTGGGTACGCGCGCAATCACTGAGTTGTCGAGTTCCGACGGGTCCATGCCCCACTGTTTGCGGGTGTAGTTGCGGAAGAATTTCTCGTAAAGTTCGCGACCGACTTTGCTGACAACGACATCTTCGGAAGTGCGAATGTAATCCTTTGGTTCTGCTACTTTTGCGAAGAAATCTTCGACTTCAAATGAGGTGAGATTCAGTCCGTAAAGTTTGTTTACGGTGTTGAGATTGATCGGAATTGGCAGCAGTTGACCGTCAACACTGGCGAGGACTCGGTGTTCGTAAGGTCGCCACTCGGTGAAGCGCGAAAGATACTCGAAAACAGGGCGCGAATTGGTGTGAAAAATGTGGGGGCCGTATTTGTGTACCAGGATGCCGTGGTTGTCGTAGTGATCGTATGCGTTGCCGCCGATGTGGTTGCGGGTATCAATTATCAGGACTGTTTTTCCGGCTTCATTTGCTAGTCTTTCGGCAATGACGCTACCTGCAAATCCTGCTCCGACGATTAAATAGTCAAACATTGAAACACCTCTAATTGTGGGTAAGGGTAAGGGTAAGGAATAATTGGTAATTGGACATACAGCGAGGAGTGTTGAGTGTTAAGTTTTGAATCCGTAAAGTGTAACTCTTTCACTTCAACCTCAACATTCCTAACTTAAAACTTTCATCCGGTCTTCGGCTTTCTGCCGTTTCTCGTCGATCGCACTTTCGATCAACCCCAGCATTTCGCCCCAGGTATTGTCCCAAGAATTGTCTGCTAAAAAGGCGTCTACTTCACTCAGCCACTTGGTGTGAACGTCCGAACTTTCGCTGAGGATTTCTTCGGCACAAGCAACGAATTCTTCAGAATTGCTAGCAATCCGAACCAAGCCGTTTTCTCCGTACGGCCGCACCACGTCGCGGATAGGAGTAGAAATCACCGGTTTTCCGGCAGCGAGGTATTCTGGAGTTTTCGTAGGACTAATAAACTTAGTTGATTCGTTGATCGCAAAAGGCAGCATGGCGATATCCCATCCGCCAAGATACGCTGGCAGTTCTTGATAAGATTTGCCGCCGAGATAGTGGATATTTGGGTGAGTTGGCAGAGTTGTCGGATCGATTTTCGCCACCGGGCCAATGATGACTAAATGCCAGTCCGGCCTTGCTTGGGCAATGCCCCCCAGCAGTTCGATATCCATGCGTTCGTCTATGACGCCATAAAATCCCAAACGCGGGTGAGGAATGTCTTTTTGATCCACCGGTTCTTGTGAAAGATTCCTGGCTGTCGCAAAGTGTTCTTTTTCGATGCTGCTGGGGAAGGCGTGAATGTTTGGGTGCTGGTGCTGTTTAGCTTCGTAAAGGTTGTGTCCCCCGGTAAATACTACGCTAGCGCGCTTTAATAATTGGTTTTCATTGGCTTTTAAATCCGGGTGCGCGCCTTGGAATGCTGACAGTTCATCCATGCAGTCGTAAACTACAGCTAGCGGCTTTAAGTGGTTTGTGAAACTGACAGCCATTGGTGTGTAATACCAGAGGATGTAGTGGCTAATTTCGGCCGATCGAAACAAATCATCTAGCATGGCTTGTTGAGCAGTTTGTGCTGTTGCTTCGCTGATTCCTTCGCTCAGGTGCGGTACGATTACCCAGACTCCGCTTTCGTGGATGCTGACATCAAGCCACCAATCTTTAGCCTCGCTCAAAATAGGTTCTTCTACAAAGAAGACGCGACGACTTTTCGCACAGCGACTCAAGAGATGTTGCGGACGCTGATAGACAAAATTCCACCGCAGATGAGACAGGCAAACTAAATCTGGTGCCTCTAAAGCATCAGCTTTTGATAAGTTGGCGCGCAATGCGGCCGATGGAGCAAATTGAGAGAGTGATTTGGCTGGATCTATAGAGGTAAATCGGATCTCCCATGCTCGACTTTTATTGCTATACTTATTGTTTACTGAGTTTTCTGGGGGCGACATATTAGCCTCTGGAATTTGTCAATGAAAATTTGTCAGTTAAAATTTGTCAATAGGATATATTTCTCAGCATTGTCTTACTGAAAGTCGAAAGCATAAATCTGAGAACATTTATTGACGAGCAAGCGCCGCATTCAGGGAGCCAAACAAAGAAACTGTTTTGCTGCGGGAAAACACGCTTATCTGCTTTTTTCAGAATTGAAACTTGGAGATAAGTTAATATTGTTAGACTTGCTATTGTTGTTAAATGTAACCCAGTTTTTCTGCCCTAACTTCTATCTGAAGGATGACTTTTCTCTCAGGAGACACCTAGGTTGTATGCGGGGTTACAAAGCCCTTAAAATGCCGATCTACCTTGTAAAATGACTTTTAACTGGCAGGTACGGGGTGAAAAAAGAGCGAGTTTTATTGCTTTATTTGAAGATGAGACAAAATTTGCCATCCAGTTTATGTTGCTTTTTGATTTGACAAACCTTGCTTTTTTTTAACTCATCCGATCGCTAATTAGGAAAATTTGTATCCTAATATACAGATAATTAGCAGACATTTCTGACTTCCGATAGATTAACAATTGACAGTTTATAGAGTGGGGTTAAACTCACCGGAAAGTACCTGTCTCAACAATAACAGAGAATCCAGGCAACCGCAATGATAAACCTAAGATTTTGCGCGAGTCTGTGGCAAGAAATCAAGGTGATGACATTTGCGCTGTGGGCGTCAGTTTTACCTCGCGCCCACAGCACAAATATCAATCATCCCTCTCAGGGCGGGTTCGCCGATATCTGCGATCGAACGCCAAATATCCACGTAAACCCGCGGCTAGAAAATAGCAGCAACTTTACAGTCGGCGGCTGTCAATTTTGGCGATTCCTCCTCCAAAGGCAAAATCTTGCACCGTCGAACTCTTTAAGAAATCGTGAGGGAAACCCAATTCAATTGCACTTACTTTGTCTAACTGCTGCATTTGTTCCGGGCTTAATTTAAACTCCAAACAAGCCAGATTTTCCTGAAGTTGCGAGAGTTTGCGCGAACCCACAATCGGAATAACTTCGACTGGCTGTTGGATCAGCCAATTTAGGGCTACTTGAGAAGCAGGTTTGCCAATTTCGGCTGCTATTTTGCTAACTTCGTCAGCAATTTTGAGGTCTCGTTCGTTAATTTTTCCCGATTCAGGTGAATTCAGCCGTTTAGCTTCGCTGGCTGTTTCTGAAGTGTTGTATTTTCCTGTCAGCAAACCGGCTGCTAGAGGACTCCAAGCTGTGATGCCAATATCAAAGGCTTTTGCCATAGGGATCAAGTCGCGTTCCGGAGTTCGCTCTTTTAAAGAATACTCGATTTGCAAGCCGATAAATGGTGTCCAACCGCGCAGATTGGCGATCGTATTTGCTTGAGAAATAATCCAAGCCGGCGTATCGGAAATTCCTATGTAAAGAATTTTACCGGCGCGTACCAAATCGTCAAAAGCGCGCATTACTTCTTCGACGGGTGTGGTAAAATCCCAAGCGTGCAGCCACAGCAAATCTATGTATTCAACTTGCAATCGCTTCAAACTTGCCTCTACTGCTTGTACCATATTTTTGCGGTGGTTGCCGAAACCATTGATTTCGCCATTCTTCATGTTGAGGCTATACTTAGTTGCAACTACCCATTTTTCGCGATCGGCTGCGATGAACTCACCAACATATTTTTCGCTAGTACCGTTGGTGTAGAGATTCGCGGTATCAATGAAATTGCCGCCCGATTCTGCAAAGGCGTCGAACATTTTACGGCTTTGGTCGTAGGAACTCCCCCAGCCCCACTCTTCCCCAAAAGTCATGGTTCCGAGGCAGATTTCGGAAACGCGAAGTCCGCTGTGACCTAGTAGTTTATATCTCATGTCACCCTTCCGCTAATTAATGGTTGTTAACAGTTTAGATCGGGATTTCCCCAACTGTTGCCATCAGTCGGGTGGCTGGCTTTACGAGGCCTTAGTGCTGTGCTTAATGTTTAATGTTTTGCCAAGTCAATCAAAATGCCTTAGCTTCCGGGGCTCTGGACGATCGCCCCTGCGTTTACTTTAAACAGCGCGCAGGGGCGATCGTCTTATTAATGTATTTAGGATTACATGAATAAATAAAAATACAGTAAAACAGCAAAAGAAATATCTACCTTTAGATAGGTATTTTAGGAAAAGAGTTAAATAAAAAATGCTATCTTAAATAAGCAGAAAACCAGACAGAACTACAGAAAAAATTAATGTAGCTAAATTAACTTTTTAGCGTTATAGTGATTTATAGATTACACAAACTAGGTGACTCACTTGGCTGATATTGTTGATACCGCCGTTTCGGCTGGATCTTTTACAACCCTAGTTGCTGCTGTCAAAGCTGCTGGTTTAGTAGATACTCTTAAAGGCGCGGGCCCCTTCACTGTTTTTGCGCCTACTGACGAAGCTTTTGCTAAGCTTCCCGCAGGTACTGTAGAAGCACTGCTTAAGGACATTCCTAAGCTCAAAAAAATCCTGACTTATCATGTCGTTTCTGGCAAAGTTATGGCCGCTGATGTGGTCAAGCTGAAATCTGCCAAGACAGTTGAAGGTTCTGAAGTGAAAATTGATGCTTCCAACGGCGTCAAAATCAATGATTCTACCGTTACAACAGCCGATGTTGCTGCTGATAATGGTGTCATCCACATTATTGATTCAGTCTTGCTTCCTGCGTAAGCACAGACTTAGATAGCGCAATACTATCTTGAGGGCGGTGGCTGTTGTTAGCCACCGCCCTGTTTTCGTTGATAGTTGAGGTTTCAATATTTTACGCAGGTCGATAATTAAAATTATTATAGAGTAGCGGGAATTTGCCGATCGCACGGGGCTTGATTCGGCCCCAAATTTGTCGCTGCTGGATTTACCTGGAACACAGCTTGTAGGCTAACTGCCACAGGTACTCTGGAAAAAAGTTTATCAAAGAAATAAAAAAGTGCGATCGACCGCCTTAGCAATTGCCGATAATTAGCGGCCCACTTATTTTGCACTATCGGGCTGATTACCGGTTGATGCGTAGATACCATGCCACCAAACCCAACATTTATCCGAGAAACTGGGTTTACCAGGCCTTGTCCTAATTAAGATACAATAAGAGCCACAAAGAAAGTGCGATCGACATTATTTGACATTCAAGCTATGCAATCTACAACTCAGTCCGAGACAGAACTGGCGATGGAAGCTCCCAAACACGGATTGCCCGTTACAATCATTACAGGATTTCTCGGCAGCGGCAAAACAACCCTGCTCAACCACATCCTGACCAATCAGCAGGGTTTGAAAACAGCAGTTTTGGTAAATGAATTTGGCGAAATCGGTATCGACAACGAACTGATTGTCACTACCGACGACAACATGGTTGAGCTGAACAACGGCTGCATCTGCTGCACTATTAATGAAGATTTAGTTAATGCAGTTTACAAAGTTCTGGAACGTCAAGAAAATCTCGATTATCTGGTAGTCGAAACAACTGGACTTGCCGACCCGCTGCCAGTAGCAATGACTTTTTTAGGCACAGAACTGCGCGACCTGACTCGTCTCGATTCGATAGTTACAGTAGTAGACGCAGCCAACTACAGCTTAGATTTGTTCAACTCTCAAGCAGCTTACAGTCAAATAGCTTACGGCGATATAATAATCCTCAACAAAACTGATTTGGTTGAAGAAGCAGATTTAGATTTGTTGGAAGTTAAAATTCGCGATGTCAAAGAAGGTGCTCGAATTCTGCGAACTGTAAAATCGCAAGTTCCCCTACCGCTAGTCCTCAGCGTCGGATTGTTTGAATCTGACAAATATTTCCAATCTGAAGAAACTCCTAGCAATCACGAACATCACGAACATCACGACCATCACGAACATCACGAACATCACGACCATCACGGTCACGAACATCACGACCACGGCCATCACGACCACAGCCATCACGACCACTCCGACCATTTAGAAAATGACGGATTTACCTCAATTTCTTTCCAGAGCGACAAACCGTTTTCTCTGAGAAAATTTCAATATTTCTTAGACAAACAAATGCCAACAAATGTGTTTCGCGCGAAAGGGATTATGTGGTTTGAAGAAAGTCCCAAACGGCATATTTTTCACTTGAGTGGCAAGCGATTTACGATGGATGACGACGAGTGGAAAGGCGATCGCAAAAACCAGCTTGTTCTCATCGGTCAGGGTTTGGATACCGAGACTTTGCGATCGCAACTCGAAAACTGTCTTTGTATGCCTTCAACCAATCGCGGCAAAGGTTTTGGGAAAAACTAAAGGTTGAAAATTAAGCAGAACAGAGGTGTACTGGCTAGAAACCCGGTTTTTTCGTCGAGATTTCGCGGTGACAACCAAGATTTATCCGATAAACCGGGTTTTTTTTCATAATTCTTATTAAAAAGGTAAGTTTACCTTTTGATTTTTAGTTTTAAATTTAAGCATTTCTAATTTCCCATGCGACTCATCATCCAGCGAGTAAAATCATCTCAAGTAGAAATTGAAGGTCAAATTGTCGGCAAAATTGGCTGCGGACTTAACTTGCTTGTAGGTATTGCAGACACCGACACCGAAGCAGAACTCGATTGGATGGCTCGCAAATGCCTGGAATTGCGTTTGTTTCCCGACTCTGCCGGGGATACCGGGCGCTGGAACAAGTCCGTACAAGACATCGGCGGCGAGTTGCTGGTTGTCAGTCAGTTTACGCTCTACGGGGACTGCCGCAAAGGTCGGCGGCCTTCCTTTGACCGAGCAGCGGCTCCTGAAAGAGCCGAAATTTTTTATGATAAATTTGTCGAAAAGTTGCGCCAGAGCGGCTTAAAAGTCGAAACAGGCTTGTTTGGAGCGATGATGCAAGTCTCGATCGAGAATGACGGGCCGGTGACTTTGGTATTAGAGAAAGAATCAGGGTGAATTGTTGGCAAACAAAGCTCTCTGTGCTTCTTTCTGATTCCTTCTTGCTTCTTGGATAAGATCAAATTTTCAGATTAACCGGGTTTCCTAACTGCTGTTGCGTAGGTTCTGAAGACATTGCAGATAGCTACACTCTGCCAAGTCTCGATTCCACAATCTCTAACGGCCAAAACCGCCTCAAATAGCCAGTTATTAGATTGTCCACTCAGCGGCCTCGCAGCACCCTCCATTTTCCTGGCGATCGCCCCACGCACATAACAGCTCAGAATGCTTGTCAAGTAAGGCTTTAACGGCAATAAAACCAATCTTCCACAGCCAGCGATTAGAATCAGATTCAGCAGCCAAAAACTGTTGCATGAGAGAGTGGAACACTGGCATAACTACGGTTATCTCTACTTCCGTAACATTCAATGTATAGAGAGTTGAATCAGCACAGCAAGCGAAACCGCCAGCAACTGCCACCTCACTCTCTGACAAATGTCCTTGCACACCCGCTGTGCCCTACCACCCGATAAACGCCATGACTCTCAAAGCTGCCACCAACACCGTCAACTGCAACACCGCTTCTGACATCAACAGCATTCCGGCTGCATCCAGCGAACAAACCGCCGAAATCAATACTCTTCCCAGCATCGATATCCTCGCTTTGGCTAACTTCGCCCTCAAAGAATTGCAAGGGGAAATGAAAACTGCCAGCCGTAGCGCTCAAGCAGTGGCGATGCGGATTGCTAAGGAAGTCGAACGGATTTGCCAAAAGAGCGATCGCATCCAAATTTCCGGCGAAGTTGAAGCTTGGCAAATCACCTTGGCGGAGCACCGGTTGCAAAAAACCCTGCAATACTACCGCCTCGGTTCCAAACAAGGCCGCGTCGAACTGCATTCTCACCTCGCGGCTATGATTTACCGCCATGTTGCTTCTTTCCGATCGAACTTGAACTTCCAAGCTCGCTACAACATGATTGAAGACTTTTTGCAAGGCTTTTACATCGAATCTCTGCGAGCTTTCCGCCGCGAACATCAACTCGATGTCACCTACCAGCCCCGCACGCAGCTAGAATTGGCTGAGTACATGGCTTTTACCGAGCACTACGCCAAGCGCCAAATTGGTTTGCCCGGCCGCAACCGCCAACGCCTGATCGTGTTGCGCGCTCAAGGATTTGCCAAGGGTCAGCCTCCCGAAACTGCGATCGACATTGAAATGGCTGTAGAGTCGGGCAAGGGAGAAGATGCGGAAATGTACAGCCGCTCTCCGGCGCTGCAACAAGTGCGCGAGCAAATGGTATCGGAAACTGTCGATCCGGCTGATGCTGTGTTGCGCGATCGAGTAGTCTCGGAATTGATCGCCTATCTGGAATCGCAAAATCAGCCAGAATGCGTGAATTACTTAACTTTAAAATTGCAAGACCTTTCGGCTTCGGAAATTGACCGCGTGCTCGGTTTGTCTTCCCGCCAGCGCGACTACTTGCAACAACGGTTTAAGTACCACGTCGAAAAATTTGCCCGCACTCAAAATTGGAAACTCGTCCACGAATGGCTGGGTGCTGATGTCGATCAAAAGCTGGGAATGACTTCGGACAAATGGGAAGCTTTTCGCGCTCAACTGTCGCCGGAAATGCAGCAATTGTTAGAAATGAAGCGGAATCAAGAAAGCGACAAGGCGATCGCCACCGCGCTCAAATGCACTCCCAAACAAGTCCAAAAACGCTGGGCGCAACTGTTGGAGCTGGCTAGCCAGACTCGCAACAGCAACCAAGCTTAAGTGGTACTCAAATATGAATGCAACTGTTTTCTTGAGACTGGAAAATGCGATCGGGTGCGGCACCTGCACAGGACTGCCCGCCCCGGCGTCTGCTCTCAAATCAACAATCGCTGCTACTAAATTATCGCCGCTTTTTGGCAAATTCAATTTATTAAAACAACATTACTTTTTTGAATATCTTTCGTTCCCTGGTTAGGCCGGGGAATTTGTTTTTATTAGTTATTAGTTATCAGTAGACCTCTTGCGAAAGTGCGCTCGTTCTAGGTAAAATAAAAGAAAAAATTAGCTCCCATAATATGAAGTACGAACAATTACAAAAGTTAACCCCCACAGACTTTAAACGCTACTGTGGAGTACATCAAGAGACATTCAAAGAGATGGTTAAAATAGTCAAATCGGAAAAAATACTTCAAAAAAAATCAGGAAGACCAAGTAAATTGTCCCCAGAAGACCAAATCTTAATGACATTATCCTATTTGCGAGAATATCCAACTTTTTTTCATCTGGGAATTAAATGGGGTATTAATGAATCAAATGCTTATAGAATTGTAATTAGAACTGAGAAAGCTTTAATAAAATCAGGTTTATTTAATTTACCTGGCAAAAAAAATCGTAAGGATTCAGGTCAAAAAAACTTCGGTGACAAAAGCTGGTAAAATAAACCAATGAAAAAGCCCCCAGCAACCAGA